>JAOXRV010000864.1 GCA_025800435.1 Cellvibrionaceae bacterium
ATAAACATTGGCGGCACCAAGAAAAACGAAATAATCGTTGACAACAAAACGCCGCCGGCGATGGCCATCGCCAGTGGCGGCCAAAACTGGCTGCCTTCCAACAGCAGCGGCAAAAAGCCGCCAAATGTGGTGACGGTGGTAGAGATAATATGACGGCTGGAATCCATTACCACGTCGCGTATGCCGCTAAGGTCTCCAGTGGTCGAGCCGCTATGGGCTTGTAGTGCGGTCATAATAATAATGGCCGCATTGATCGATACGCCGATTGAACCGATTACACCAAGCACCGCTTGCAAGCCGAATGGGTAGCGGAAAATGGCCAGCGATAAAATCGAGAGGCCCAATGAGCACAGACAAACCAACAGTGCCACCGCCGACAGACGCCATGAGTTAAAGGTTAATAAAATGGTCGCTACCAAGGCGGCGATAATCAAGGTAAGCGGGGCCACCAGTTTTTGCATCACCTCGGCGCGCACATCGGCGTCGCCGCCAAATTGATAGCGGTAGCCAGGCGGCAGCTCGATGGGGTCTTGCTGCAGGTTTTGGCGCAGTAGCTTTAACGCCTCCTCGGGCAGTACACCGCGCGTTAAATAGGCCGCTACGATATTGACACGCTCGCCATCTTCGCGGCTGATCGGGCTGGGGGCGGGCACTAGCTGGGGTTTGCCCAAGGCGCTTAGGGGCAGGCCTTGCATATTACCACTCGGGGCCAAGGGCAGGCGGATATTGGCGATCTGGTCGGCGCTGCCCCAGAGGCTTTCTTGCAGTCGCACCCGCACCGGCAAGCGCTCTGTGCCCTCTAATACCTCGCCGCCCAGGCGTCCACGCAGGCTGGCATCCAGCGCGTGCGCGGCATCGGTCAATTGTAATTTGCTCAGGCGCAGCTTGGCTTCGTCCAGCTGCATCAGCAGCTTGGGACTGCCGCCGATCAGGCCAGCTGTGCTATGGGTTACAAAAGCGATGGTCTCCAGGCGGCGGCGAAACTCTTCGCCCAGTGTTTGCAGGGTCGCTAGATTGGGGCCAAAAATTTTTACCTCCAGCGGTGCCTGTACCGGCGGCCCCTGATCAATACCGCGCACCACAATTCTGGCGCCCGGGTAATCGCGGTTGAATTCTAACTGCAGGCGCCGAATCAGATCATCGGTTTGGTTTTTATCTCGTGTCAGCACCAGTGCCTCAGCCCAACTGGGAATGCCCTCTTTAAAACGATACATATTGTAATAAAAGGCGGGTGGGCTTTCGCCCAAGGTCCAGTCGACCCGCCGCACTAGGGGTTCGGCGCGCAGATGCTGATCAATGGTCTGCACCAGCGCCTGGGTGTCATAAATTGAGCGGCCATCGGCGAGCTTGAGTTGAATAAAAAGTTGATCGCGGTCGGTGCCTGGAAAAAACTGCGCGGTCAAGGTGGGGAAGGATAAAAAACCCGCCAGCGGTAAAGCCAGCGCCAGGGCAATGGCGGCACCGGGCCTCGCTAAGCTCCAGTCAATGGCTCGGCTCAGCCAGCGGCCCATTCGGCCGCTGCGCATGCCGCCGCTGTACCAGTGGGCGGCCTGTTCGCTATTGCGGGGCAATAACCAAGCCGCCAGCACCGGGGTGATGATCAGCGCCAATACGGTCGAGGTGGCCAGCATAACCACTACCGAGGTGGCAATGGCGCCGAGAAAATCGCCGGCCGGGCCATCTAGAATGGCCATCGGCATAAAGGCTAATATCGTGGTCAAGGCCGACGAGATGAGGGGTATTCGTAAACGTTGCACCGACTGACCAATGGCGTCTAGGGCGGTTTGCCCTTCGAGCAAACGCTTGCGGACTTCATCGGTCATGACAATTGAGCCATCGACCAATAAGCCCAGGGCAACGATCAAACCGCTGATCGACATCTGGTGCAAGGCCAGGCCCATACGCTCCAGTATGGTGATCGAAATCAAACCGCACAGGGGCAGGATAGTGGCCACCACCACCGCCGCACGCCACCCCAAGGTTGTGAGTAACACCAGTAATACCAGGCTTACGCCAATGGCCAGGTTGCGGGCTACTTCACCCAGGCGAGTGCGCGCATAGCTGCTTTGCTCATAGCTGATTTCAAACCTAAGCCCGGCGGCGGACTCGGCGCGGTAATCGGCCACCAGCTGGGCGAAATTATCGCTCCAGCGGCCAACTTGTTTACCTGGCTCCATCAATACGCCAATTAAAATACCCGGCTTGCCCTGCACCAGGGTAATGGCCGGTGGCGGGCTAATGGCGGCTTTGTAGACCTTGGCAATATCACCGATGCGGGTAGCACTGCCGTCGGTGGCAGTATCGATAATAACTTGACGAATACGTTCCAGTGAATCCAGCTCGCCGGCTACTTCGATTAACAGGTCGGCGCCTTCGCCAGTGGCTCGGCCGGAGGAAATTTTGCTGTCTGCTGCCTGTAGTGTGCTGGCTAGCTGTTGTAGGCTGAGGCCGCGTGCCATCAATGCTGATTCATCCACTGCTACCCGTACTTCTTCTTTGGGCTCACCAAACAACGTCACCAGCTTGGTGTTTGAAAGGTTGCGGGCGCGGTCGGCAAAATCTTGTGCCACCCGGTGGATTAACGACAGCGGCACATCGTGATCGTCGGCGCTGGAAAGGGCGACAATGGCGGTAAAGGAGGTGGTGCGATTATTGTCGAACAGTGGCTTGCTGACTCCGCTGGGGAAGCCAAGTGCCGCCTCGCTCAGTGCGTCGCGAATTTCCGCCCAACTGAGGTCCATGCGTTCGGCGGATAGCGTGTCATCCAATTGAATACGCAGCGCCGATATGCCGTTGGAGGAGGTCGAGGTTAACGTGTCGATCTCAGCAATTTCCCGCAGTCGGTCTTCTAGCGGGCGGGTAACTAGAGCTTCCACTCGATCTGGGCTGGCGCCGGGGAAAAAGGTAGTCACCGAGGCCACAAAATTGGTGATGGTCGGGTCTTCTTGGCGCGCAATCGCGTTGTAACTGCTTATCCCAACCGCCACTGATGCAATAATAATTAACGCAAAATAGCGTGGGTGCAGGAAGATAAAGCGGGCAAACATAGTTAACCCCCTTGCCCCAGAATAACTGGGGTGCCCGGCACGATACGGTGTACTCCCTGACTGACCAGCTTGGCGCCGGGGTTGATGGTGCCGCGCACGAAGGCCCGGTCGCCTTGGGTGTCCAGTACCTCCACAGCCTCGCGCACGGCGTGCCACTGCTGACCGTTTTGCTGCAGCCGTAATACGCTCCAAACCCCGCGCTGGCCCTCTTGCAGCGCGGATAGGGGCAACCAGCCACCGCTGGCCTCAACCGTTTGCGCCAGCTGCAAACTCAATGGTTCACCATCGAGCAGCGCCAGCCCTGGGGGTAGGGCAAACACCGCTGTGGCGGTGCGAGTGCGGGGGTTAACATCGGGCCGAATTGACAGCAGTTGGGCGTTAAACTCCTGGCCTCTGGCCTGCAGCGGGTAATTGCGCCCCGGCTGCAGCTCGCCCACGCGCGCTGGGGCGACTCCGATATGCCCCTCTTGGGCGCCGGTTTCAACCAGCTTGAGCACTGGCATGCCGGGGCTGATGACTGCCCCCTGGTAGACAAAACGGTCGGCAATGGCGCCGCTGTAGGGGGCGCGCAGGGTGGATTTCTGCAGTTCGATATCGAGGCTGGCGAGGCGTGCGCTCAGGGCTTCAACCCGAGCGTCTATGGCCTGGGCGCGCAGTCGGGTTTCGTCGTCGGCGGCCTTGGATACAGCGCCGGTGGCAATCAGGGTGCGTTGGCGCTTGGCCTTGATCTGGGCCAGCTCTTGCTCGGCTCGGGCCTGGTCTAACTCGGCAGCGGCGGCGCGGCGGCGGGCCTTAAGGGTTTGTTGATCCAGCTGGGCGAGCAGCTGCCCCTGCTGCACCCGGCTGCCTGGGCGCACTGTCAGGCGGGCAATGGTGCCGGGCACCTCAAAACCCAGCTTGGTCTTGCGCCCGGCAATTACCAGGCCCAAATAGCTGACTGAGCGCTGGTAGCTGGGTTGAAGCGTAAACGTCGTGGTGCTTACGGTCAGCGGTACGCGATCTGGTGGCTTGGCACTGAGGGCGATACGCGAATGCAATAGGGCGCTGGTGCCCAGGGCAATTAATGCCGCGCAGCCGATGGCCACAAGGCTAGGGCCAAGGCCTGGTTTGGCCGCTGAAATTGGTGTATCGCTCATATCTCAACCAATGTTTTGGGGTCTAAAGCGATGCTAAACCCAATAACATACGAGTCAAGCAAGGGGCTTGTGCGTTTTTGCAGATCTTGCCGGGTATTATCCGGCCTAATACAAAGTAATCACAACTGGCAAAATCTGAATTTAATTGGCGACTATTATATTAATGTCTTTGAGGGCTTTGCGCAGTTCGCCTTCCGGCTGTTTATCGGTGATAAGGTAATCAACATCTTGGATATTGGCAGTAACCATCAGGCCGGGCAGATTAAACTTGCGTGAGTCGGCGACCACGATAACTTGTTTGGCCAAGGGTATCAGCGACCTTTTGAATTCTGCTTCTGGTAAGTGCATATCGGTAAAGCCCGACTGAGCATCAATCGCCGCGATGGATAAGATGGCAAATTCAGCGCGGAAGGACTGCACAAAATTTAACGTAAAGCTGCCAAAACAGGCGCCGTATTCGCTATCGAGTTCACCCCCGGCAAAATAGATGTGGTTGCCGTTTCTGCCGCGCAGCTCCCTGGCCACTTCCAGTGAGTTGCTGATGACGGACAGGTCGCGTTGTTCGCGCAGTGATTTGGCGGTGAAGTAAGATGTGCTGCCACTGTCGATAAATATCGAACTGCCATCAGGGATCATGGAGGCAGCCCGTTTGCCGATTCGCAGTTTGGTGTGCTCCTGGTCCTTTAGGCGCTGGTAAAAGCTGCCTTCGGTATGGTGCTCTGGAAGGCGCACCCCTCCGTGGATCTTCTCCACCATGCGCTGCTGTTCCAGTTGCCGCACATCGCGGCGGATGGTCTCTTCGGTAACCCGGAAGTGTACCGCCAGTTGGCTGATCGAGCAGTGCCCTTGGGCATTGAGTTGCTCAAGAATTTGTTTTTGTCGGATATTCAATGGCATTGTTTGGCTGCGTTTATTTATGTGATCCCACCTGGGCGGGTGCCCTTGGGTGCCCTAATTATGCTCACTAAGGTCGCTTTGAGGTCAGGGCACCTTAACAGGGCTTGGCCAAGGGGATCTACCTTAAAACCCAAAAAATACCACAAAATTTTCCGGTCCTGCTGCTGAGCAGCTGGCACCGTTGCGCTGGCTGGTTTCGAGAGTGCCCGCGGGGGGACGCGTAAGTGCCGATTAGGGTAGATCGCCAGCGAGCATTGGCGCACAAAATGTTGGTAAATGTGGCATTTATGCAAAAATAAGATTAAAAACAACATAAAGTAATATTATTGAAACATTCGTAACTTAGTTTGGTGATGCACCTTATAAGTTCGTGCTTGGGTGCCCAGTAGATTTACCTCACCTGCTGCTGGGTATTTGGGCCAAACAATATTCCAAATACGTTGTTGATAGCGGAGCGCATCATGTCACCAAATTTTAAAATTAACGCACTTACGGTAGGGATAAAGAGAGCCGGCTTGTGCTCTTTGGTCCTATCGGGTTTGGCTGTACCTGCCAAAGCCGAAGTCCTGTCCAAAGCTCAGGACGAAATCGAAGAGGTTGTTGTCACCGCGGAAGCCAAATTGATTGGTTTCGGCGAATCACACGCCAATAACACCGTAGATTTAACGGCCATTCAGTCCGAAAACCCCGGTTTGGATGTTATGAACCTAATTAATCGCTTGCCCGGTGTAAACGTCACCCAGGGCGATGCGATTGGCGGCAACGACTATGCCACGCGCATTTATATTCGTGGCATGAGTAACAGTCGCAGCACGGCCCAGATTGGCTACATGATTGACGACATGCCCAATGGCGATTCCTTCTACGGTGGCGGTCAGAAACCCAACCGTTTTATCGACAGCGAAAACTTAGCGCAGATTAACGTCGGCCAGAATGCCTCTGACATCAGCAGTGCCTCTAATACAGCTTTGGGTGGTACAGTGCGCTATTACACCGCTAAACCCGACCAAGAGTTTGGCTTAAAAACCGCCATTACTGGCGGTACCGATGACCTCAGCCGTGTTTATGCTCGGCTTGATAGCGGTGAGTTTGCACCGGGCTGGAGCTCTTTTGCCAGCTATTCTCGCTCTGAAATCAGCTCCTGGCCCGGCACTCACTCCGGCCAGTTTGACCGTGAACACTTTGACCTGAAAGTACATGGGGAATTTGATAGCGGCCTGACCCTATCACTGAAAATTTCTGATAACTTTCGTGATGAAGACGATTATGACTCGGTGAGCCTGGCGGAATTTCGCAGCAACCCGAACTCAGATGGTTTGGTAGACGAATTTAGCTTCGATACCGTAGCTGATTTACGTCGCGGTTGGGGCGGCACCCGTTGGGATGACGCCTATTCTCTGGAAATTACCCAGGAATTCGATAGTGGTGCAAGGGTTACTGCTACCCCATACTTCCATCACCAGAAAGGTTACGGCTGGTGGACGCCCCCTTATCGTATTGCCACTGTCAGCGGTAAAATCGAGAGTACCGAAGGTGGGCCGAGAGAATATTTTGAGGGCACCTACCAGCGCAACCCTGACGGCTCACTGGTTGCCGCCGCAGGTACTGATGTTACTGGCTTTGACTGCCTCAGCGGGGTGCACGGCGATACCGTAGATTATGCACTGAACCCCAATTTTAGCTGCGCCGGCGCTCAGCGCATAGCGACCCGCCGCCGTTCTTCCTACGGCTTGGATCGTATGGGCCTGACCACCGAAGTCGAGCTGCCACTGGGTGAGCAGCATACGCTCAGTATTGGTGGTTGGTTTGAATACCAAGACCGTGACAACGGCCGCGAATGGTTTGATCTAGACCCCAACGACCCCGGCAATGTGAGTGTGCCGTTCAGTTCGGTTCACTGGATTGCCTACGATCGTAACTACGAGACCAAAACCGTACGCATCTATGCCCAGGATGAAATGGAGTTTGGCAAGCTCGATATTACCGCTGGCTTGGTATACCACAAGGTCGAGACTACCCTGACTGAGCGTATCGAAGGCATCGAGCGCAGTCAGTCCAATAATGAGTGGTTGCCAAAGCTTGGTATGGTGTACAGACTCAACGATACCTCAGAAATATTCGGTTCTTACTCTCGCAATGTTCGCCACCTCCGCGACAGTGTGCTGACCGACGGTTCGACCGCTCAGCTGAACCCCGAAGTCGCGGATAACTTTGATTTAGGCTACCGCTGGTTGGGTGAGCGCATGAGCTTTGTGGCGCAGGCCTTTTTATCCCAGTTTAATGATCGCCTCGGCGAGGTTGATCCTGTTGTTGCCGGGCTGGATCAGTTTTTGCAAAACTCTGTCAACCTGTTGAATGTTGGTGGTGTTGACACTATGGGTCTTGAACTTGCCTCTAACTTTACCGTGAATGACGAGCTGAGTATGTATGGCTCATTCTCTGTGCTCGACTCAGAATACACTGAAGACACCCCTGAAGAAGGTATCGTTGCCGGCAATCAGCTTATTAATGTGCCCACGTTCCAAGGCTTTGTGGAGGCCAGCTGGGTGCCGCAGGCGTTAGACAATAAGTTCTCGTTCTCAGCCAACGTCAAATATGTCGGTGAGCGTGAAGGTAACCTGGCTAACTCTGAGACCATTGATTCATACAGTATCTTTGGTTTGAGCGCCAGTTATGAGCTTGGTGATTTGGTGGGGCTTGAGCAAGTGAAGCTACAATTCAATGCCCAGAACTTGACGGACGAAGACTACTTGGCCGCTCCGGATGGCGATTCCGGTGGCCGCTATTATATCGGCGCGCCTCGTTCACTAAGTGTCACTTTGCGCGCGCAACTGTAGGTGCTAACTATAGGCACTAGCTATAGGCGCTAAGCCTTTGTTGCTAAAACGTCAGCCGGTATAGGCTGGCGTTTTAGTGTGTGAGCCTTGATAATTTTAAGAGGTATTAAGTAATGAAACATTGCATATTAGGCGCATTGTGTATTTTTTTCTTTCAGGGTTGTATCGCCGCTGAAACGCCCTACAAAACCGAAAATGTGGTTTTGATTACAATGGATGGCCTGCGCTGGCAAGAGCTGTTTTACGGTGCTGAAAAAGAGCTGCTGTTCAGCGATCAGTACACCAAAAAAGCCGCCGAGGTGCGGCAAAAATTTTGGCATCAAAGCGCGCAAAAGCGAGCCCGAGAGCTGATGCCATTCTTCTGGAATACCTTAATCAAGCAAGGTCTGGTGGTCGGCGATCGACGCCGAGCAAGCGAAGCGAATATTACCAATGAAATGGGTTTTTCATCACCGGGCTATCATGAAATTCTGGCGGGATTTGCCGATCCGGACTTGGTCACAAACGCCAGCGAATGGAATAAACACGTCACGCTATTGGAGTGGGCCGAAAAGCAGCCGGGTTTTGGCGGCAGAGTGGCGGCGTTTGGCTCGTGGAACAAATTGGCGTATGTGCTCAACACCAAGCGCGCGACAGCGGTCTACCACAATTACGCCCACGAGGAGGCCAAACAAACTGCCGCTGCTGAACTCACCGCAACAGAACATATGTTGAACCAGTTGCAGCGGGATATCCCCGCGCGTTGGCGCAATGTTCGCAATGATGCGTTTACCCATCACTATGCGCTTGAGTACATCAAAAAGGCAAAGCCAAGATTGGTGCACATCGCCTACGGTGAAACCGACGATTTTGCCCACGACGGCCGTTACGATGAGTACCTGAGTGCGGCTTATCTGAATGACCGGTTTATCGGCGAGCTGTGGAACTATCTGCAAACGGATCCACATTATCGAGGCAAAACCACGCTGCTGATTACCACCGATCACGGCCGCGGTCACCAACCCTTAGAAACCTGGCAGCATCACGCAACGGCCAAGGCGCTTAAGGGCTATCAAAAGCACCTCGCCAAGTATGGTGATATTGTCGGCTCTGAGCATGTGTGGGTGGTCGCCATCGGCCCAGACACGCCTGCCTTGGGCCTGGTGCAAACCGAGCAACCCTGGGGGCTGAACCAGATCGCCGCAACCATCGCCACGCTGCTGGGGCTGGACTATAACGCCGCCCAGCCCCTGGCGGGACGTCCGCTGGCCAAGGTGCTCGGCAAGTAATCAGGGCTTTGTTCTAGACCCTCTAAAGGCTGGGGTTGAGCGGGCTAACAGCTAATCGTTGGCCTCGCTCAGCTCGCCCTCAAGGGCTCAATACCCACCGCCCGCAGCATCCGGCATAAGCGTATTAACGGCAGCCCCACCAGGCTGTTGGGGTCGTCGCCCTCAAGTCGCTCGAACAGGGTGATACCCAAGCCCTCGGATTTAAAACTGCCGGCGCAGTCGTAGGGTTGTTCTCGTTGCAGGTAGGTTTCCAGGCAGGCCTCGGGCAGTGTTAGAAAATGCACTATAAACTCCTCTGTGGCGCAATCCACACGATCACCCTGCATTAGGCATAGGCCGGTGTAAAAGCTGACGCTGTGGCCGCCAAAGGCCCGCAACTGGGCCAGGGCGCGTTGGTGGTTGCCCGGTTTACCGATAATAGCCCCTCGGTGGCAGGCGACCTGATCAGAGCCGATAATCCAGTGTTCCGGGTAGCGCTCGGCCAGTGCCGCAGCCTTGGCTCTGGCCAGGCGCTGGACCAGCTCAGTGGGGCTTTCTGCGGGGTTTGGGGTTTCGTCGATAGCCGGGCTGGCCCAGTCGAAATCGAGCCCCAGGCGGGCCAGTAATTGGCGCCGATAGGGGGAGCTGGAAGCCAGTAAAATCTTTGCCATAATTAAGCCTCATTATCGGTCTGGGCGGGAATTTTGCCCGAGTCTTGGCCAAAACCCAAAAAAAACGCCCTAAGCCCGAAAAATCAGGGGTTTAGGGCCAATTTTCCTTTGACAGGAGCGGGCCTCGTCCCTATCATTGCGCGCTTATGTTGACTACCCCCTCCCCAAAGCAACTGCCGCGGCAGGTGGATCCACGCAAATTCGCCCAGCAAGAGGTGGTTTTGCAGGGTACGCTCCCCCTGGCGGAACTGGAACGCTTATCCGCTTTGGCGGCTGGCGATCAGGCTGAAATTACCGCTGAGCTGGAATTTGGGGTGGATGACCAGCGCCACCGTCTGCTCACAGGCAAGGTAAGCGCTAAACTACAGCTGACCTGCGAACGTTGCATGGAAGCCTGTGATCAACATATTGAAGGCGAGCTGGCGCTCGGTATTGTTTGGGATGAAGAACAGGCCAAACAACTGCCCCGGCGCCTAGACGCCTGGATTGCCCCCGAGGGCGTATCCGATATATACGAGGTGATCGAAGAAGAAATCCTGCTGGGCATCCCCATGGGGGTTTACCACGATCACCAATGTGTCGATTTGGCTCATTACTCCGTTGGGGGTGATGATGGCGCTGACGAAACAGCGGCGCCAGCAGCCGAGCGGCGAAATAACCCGTTTCAAGTGCTGGAGCAACTCAAGGGCACGCCGAAATAACGAGGCGCCCCGGTTCCAGTAAGATAGTTAAGGAGCTCATCATGGCCGTTCAAAAAAGTAAAAAGACCCGTTCACGTCGTGGCATGCGTCGTTCTCACGATGCCTTAAGTGGCCCGACCCTGTCGGTTGACCCAGTAAGTGGCGAGAAGCACCACCGTCACCACATCACTGCCGACGGTTTCTACCGTGGCCGCAAAGTGATCGATACTGGCTCCGAAGACTAATCTTCACAGCATTCTAATTGGCACAGGCGCCGAAGAGATTGTCTAAATCGATTCGATTAGCGGTTGATGCAATGGGCGGGGACTTAGGTCCCCGCGTTGCGTTAAGCGCGGCCTATCAGGTAGCGGCAGCCAATGCCGATGCCGAAATTGATCTCTATGGCCAGTTCGCGGCCATGGCCGGCTGCCTGCCCGCCGATATCCAGCTTCCTCTTGATACGCACAGTCATAGCCATAGATTGGCCAATGGCGCCGTGTTGCATCTGCACCACGCTGACGCGGTGGTGACCATGGCCGATAAGCCGGCCCAGGCCCTGCGCCATAAAAAAGACTCATCCATGTGGCAGGCCGTCGATGCGGTGCGCACCGAAAAAGCCCAAGCTTGTGTCAGCGCCGGTAACACCGGTGCGCTGATGGCCATGGGCCGCCACCTGCTGAAAACCTTTCCGGGGGTCGATCGGCCAGCCATTGCCAAGCTTATTCCCACGGCGGCGGCCGATTGCCTAATGCTAGACCTGGGTGCCAGTGTAAAATGCGATACCGAACACCTAGTGCAAAATGCGGTGATGGGCTCGGTATTTATGCAGGCAGTGGCCGGGGTGGACTCGCCCCGAGTGGCGCTGCTGAATATTGGCCTGGAAGAGATCAAAGGCAATGAGCAAATTCGCCTCGCCGCCGCCAGCCTGCAGGCCAATGACAGCATC
>JAOXRV010000865.1 GCA_025800435.1 Cellvibrionaceae bacterium
AGACGACTCTCATGTTACGACTCTCATAAATGTAAATTAGCTTTGACGGCGCATTAGGCGCAGCACGGTTGCCTTGTCGAGTATGCCCAATACCACCCCAGCCAAACCATAAGTTACACCGCCCACAGCAAGGATGACGAAAATGCCTATGACCTTGTCCAAAATGCCTGCGACAAACCATGGTTCAATATGGCTCATCACAAACCACAAAGCCGCGCCCATCAATCCTGAGGCCAAAGCAATACGCAGCAATCGTCCAATAATGCGCGCAGGCAAAGTGAAAAAGCCGCGCTTTGCCAGAATGCTGCTTAACAAGATGATGTTAACCCACGCCCCAATCGCACCTGCCAGCGCAAGGCCAATAACACCCAGCCCCAGATGGAAGATAAAGACGAAGTTCAACGCAACCGTCACCACCAAAGAGCAAGCCGCCGTATAAACCGGAGTGCGTGTGTCTTTACGTGCAAAGAAATTGGGCGTGAGCACTTTAACAAGAACATAAGCCGGCAGGCCCAGAACCAGCGCCTTTACAACAAGGCCGGTAACACTGGCATCTTCCTGTGTGAAAGCCTGACCCGCCATAAAGACTTGCACAAAGGCTGTGCCTGTAAAAAACAGCGCCACCGCGCAAGGCATTGTCAGCAGCATCGCCAATTCAATTGCGTTGGATTGCAAACGGCTTGCTTCGTCATTTTCCTGTTTGCCAATATGGCGCGATAAAGCCGGTAAGATTGCCGTGCCCAAAGCAATGCCGATAATGCCAAGCGGCAGTTGGTT
>JAOXRV010000009.1 GCA_025800435.1 Cellvibrionaceae bacterium
CTGCAACTTAAGAAGTGATTGTGACAGTCCAGTGACGCTAAGGTGACAGGCTGCTCAACTGACAGCGGATACTGGCCTTTTAATACTCTTATAAGCTTTGTTTGAGCTACCAAGACCCCCTTTATCGCTTAAAAAACACTACGGCTGTCGATATTAAATTAGTAACTGTAGGTATAAGTGGCTTCGATGCCGAGACTTGTGGTGGTGGAGGACGCTACAGCGGGGCAGATTATAAAAGTGCCCTTATAACAGGAACGCCGTGACGAGATTTTGGAAGTTTTTTAAAACAAAGGTGAGCTTTACTGACACCATATTTAGGCATTTGTAGCAGTTTTGTCATAAATCACTGTTGTAGTATTGGCGTTAAAAAAGATGACGGACACTATGGGCACCCAAATTAAAAATCACCTCGGCAAGCTGGTTTTTGTACTGTTGCTGCTGAATATCCAGCTGCTGCTGACCCTATCGGCGGCCGAGCCCAAGGCCTGGGCCGAGATCGACTGGCTCGATATTGTCGGCGAGGGCGGCGCGGTGTGGCTGTGTCTGGTCTGGTTGGTACTGCTGCTGGCGGCGCGCCCGGACGGCCCGGTTACCCAGTTGTTGTTTTGGGGCTTTAGCTGTTTTTTGCTGGCCACTGGCCAGGATCTGTTGGATGAAGTGCTGCGCATGCCGGCCACCGTGGTCTGGAAGCAGTGGGTTGAATCCATTCCCATGCCTATCGGCATGGCTTTGATGAGCGCCGGCCTGTATCAGTGGTACCGCGAGCAACAGGTGCTTAACCGCCAGTTGCTAAAGCGCGAGCGGGGCCTGCGCGACCACCGTTGTATGGACCGGGTGACCGGCCTTGGCAATGCCGATTACCTGCGTCGCCAGTTGGCGCTGGAGATTCAACAGGGCCGTGAGCAGCAGCTGCCCACCGCCTTGTTGATGTTGGATATCGACGATTTTCGTGGGCTTAATCGGCGCCTGGGCATGGCCGAAGGGGATCGCCTACTGGGTGAGCTGACCGAGTTGCTGCTGCTGAATTTGCGCCGTCGGGACCTGCTCTGCCGCTATGCGGGCGACCGCTTTGCGATAGTGCTGCCGGCCACCTGCCAGTCGATGGCCGAGTTGATGGCCGAGCAGCTCGAAGATGTGTGCAAACACTTTGCCTTTCGCGCCCGCCACAGCGACCAGGCCCAGTTTCACACCGTGAGTATCGGCCTGGCGGTAGACGGTATCGAAGCCTGTGCCGGCGACCCGGCCGAGGCCCTGATCGAGCGCGCCAATTACCGCTTGGCCAAAGCCAAAGATTCTCGCTGGGAGCAGGTGGCTTGATGAGATTTAGCAGCCAAGAAAAGTTTATTCTGGCCCAAGAGCAGCTGCTTGGCCTATTGGAGCTGACCGAGAGCCGAGGTCTGCACCCGGATAAGCTGCTGCGTGGCAGCGGCCTGTTCAGCCAGGATCTGCAAGCGGGCCAGATCCCGGCCAGTGCCGCACAATTGCAGCGCTTGTTTGACAACGCCGAGCGTTTGCTGCCCAAAGATTGCAGTTTTTTGTTTGGCCAGTATCTGTTGCCCGGGGCCCAGGCGGAGCTGAGCCGGGCCCTGTTGGCGGCCCCCAATGCTGGCGAGGCGCTGAGTTTACTGGCCGAGTATAGCAGCCTGGTGATGCCCCTCAATGAGCTGTCGCTGCACTATGATCAGCGCGATTGCTTTATTCAGCTGCACAGTTTTAACGGCGATGACTACGGCCAGCGCTTTGCCCTGGAAGCGGCCATGGCGGCGATTGTGTCCCTGTGCCGCTGGCTTGGCGGGGCGCCTTTGCAGTGGCGTTTTCTGCTGGCCCATGAGCGCCCCAAATACGTTGAACAGTACCAGGTGCACCTGGGCGGTGAGCTGAATTTTAACACCCATATCAATGCCCTGGTGTTGAGCCGAGCCCAGTTGACCCAGGTGTGGCCTCGGGGCTCGGTGGCGCGCTTGCAGGCGGCGCGGGCCCAGCTTGAGCGGCTGGCGGTACCCCAAAGCCTGGCCGCCTGGGCCTATTGGCAGCTGCGCCAACGGCTGCAACAGCCGCCGAGCTTAGAGCAGTTGGCCGAGCAACAAGGGGTCAGTGTGGCCACCTTAAAGCGCAAGCTCAAGGCCCAGGGTTGCAGCTACCAGCAGCTGTTGGACAATGCCCGCCGCCACCTGGCGATTTACCATCTGCGCAGTGGCGCCCTCGGGGTCGAGCAGTTGGCCGCCAAGTTGCACTACCACGATAAGCACAATTTTAAGCGTTCGTTTAAGCGCTGGACCGGTCTTACCCCCGCCGCCTATTGCGAAGCTTAGGGGCAACGCTAAAATAAGCTCATAGCCGTGAGAGATAACTATGAGCGATAACCCCCTTTTACAGGACGCCGTCCTGCCGCTGTTTTCAAAAATTAAACCCGAGCATATCGTGCCCGCAGTCGATACCCTGCTGGCCGAGGCCAGGGCCGAACTGGCCAGCCAGTTAGCCGGGCTGGATGAGATTAGCTACGCCAGCCTGGTGGCGCCGATCGAAGCCCGGGGCGACCGCATCAACAAGGCCTGGTCGCCGGTCAGCCATATGCACTCGGTGGTCAATAGCGATGAGCTGCGGGCCGCTTACAGTGCCTGTATTGGCAAGCTCAGCGATTACAGTACCGAGTTCGGGCAAAACACCGAGCTGTACCGCGCCTACCAGCAGCTGGCCGCCAGCGAGGGTTTTAAGCAATTAAGCCAGGCCCAGCAGCAAGCGGTGGAAAACGCTATACGCGATTTTACCCTGGCCGGTGTGGGCCTAAATGACGGCGACAAAGCCGAGTTTGCGCGGATTAATTCGCGCTTGTCCGAGCTTTCTACCCAGTTTGCCAACAATGTGATGGATGCCACCCAAGGCTGGTATAAACATATCGCCGATGCCGCCGAGTTGGATGGCCTGCCCCAGAGCCAGCTCGATAATGCCCGGGCCCTGGCCCAACAAAAAGGCCTGGGTGGCTTTGTTATTAGCCTGGATATCCCGTCCTACCTGCCGTTGATGCAATATGCCCACAAGCGCGAGCTGCGCGAGGAGTGTTACCGGGCCTACGTCAGCCGCGCCAGTGCCCAGAGTTTGCGTATCGATAGCACGGCGGGCCCCTGGGACAATAGCCCCTTGATCGACGAGATTCTGGCCCTGCGCGCCCAACTGGCCAAACTGCTGGGCTTTAACAACTACGCCGAGCGCTCAATTGCCACCAAAATGGTGGCGAAAACTGGCGAAATTACTGAATTTTTGCGAGAGTTGGCGACCAAAAGCCGTAACTTCGCCGAGGCTGACCTGGCTGAGCTTGAGGCCTTTGCCCACGCCGATGGCCACAGCGGCGAGCTGGCCGCCTGGGATCTGGCCTACTTTAGCGAGAAGCTGAAACAGGCCAAATACAATATCTCCCAGGAGGAGCTGCGCCAGTATTTTCCCGCCCCCAAGGTGATCGCCGGTCTATTTGGTATTGTAAAAACCCTATTTGGGGTAGATATCAAAGCCGAGCGAGGCGCCGATAGCTGGCACCCGGATGTGCAGTTTTTTCGGCTGGAGCGGGATGGCGAGTTAATTGCCCACTGCTATCTCGACCTCTACGCCCGCGATAAAAAGCGCGGCGGCGCCTGGATGGATGAATGCCGGGTGCGGCGTCAGACCGATGCAGGGCTACAATTGCCGGTGGCCTATCTGGTGTGTAACTTTACCCCGCCGCTGGATGGCAAGCCCTCGCTGCTGAGCCATGATGAGGTCACCACTTTATTTCACGAGTTTGGTCACGGCCTGCACCATATGTTGACTGGGGTTGATGTGGCGGCGGTGAGCGGCATTAATGGTGTGCCCGGGGATGCGGTGCAGCTGCCCAGCCAGTTTTTGGAAAACTGGTGCTGGCAGAGCGAAGCGATTCCACTGATCAGCGGCCATTACCAAAGCGGCGAACCGCTGCCGGAGGCGATGCTGGAAAAATTGCTGGCGGCCAAAAATTATCAGGCCGGCATGCAAATGTTGCGGCAAATTGAATTTGCCCTGTTCGATTTTTTACTGCACCTAAACTACGACCCCGCCTCGCCACAGGAGCCGCAAGCGGTGTTGGATGAGGTGCGCAAACAAGTGGCAGTGGTGATACCCCCGGCCTTTAATAAATTTCAAAACAGCTTTAGCCATATTTTTGCCGGTGGCTATGCGGCCGGTTATTACAGCTATAAATGGGCCGAGGTATTGTCTGCCGATGCGTTTGAAAAATTTGAGCAAGATGGCATCTTTAATGCTGCTACCGGGCAGAGTTTTTTGCAAAACATTTTACAAATGGGCGGCTCGGTTGATATTGCTGAGTTGTTTACACGCTTTCGCGGCCGCGCGCCCAAACTCGATGCGCTGCTGCGCCACAATGGCATGGCCTAGGAACGATTATGGCATTTACTAAAAAGCGCCGCTTTATTGCCGGCGCCGTCTGTCCCAAGTGCTCGGCTATGGATAAAATTGTAGTCTACAGCGAACAAGATCAGGATTGGCGCGAGTGTGTGGCCTGCGGTTATCAAGAAAAAATGCACTTTAAACCCAAGCCGAAAGAGTTAGAAACCCGGGTCAATACGCCTGATGAGGTTAAAAAGGAACAGCTGCAGGTGTTACAGTTTCCGCCGAAATAAATAGCACTTAGCCGTCCAATGACAGGCGCACAGGCTGCTGTGGGGTTTCGCCCTGTTCGCGCATCTGCTGTTGCCGTTGTTTTTTGGCGGCCACATAACGCAGCAGGGATTCTTTGCGGAATAGGGCGTTTTGGCTGATTAGCATCTCCACCGAATAGTGTACCGCTACATCCAGTTCATTGGCGAGTTTCTCGCCAATTAAAAAGTGCATTACTACATTGGCTTCGGTGTTATCGACACTGGCCAGGGGCACACCAGTATTACCGAGAAAGCGATCGTTCACTTCTTCAATTAAACGATGGGCCAGGTAGGCCGCATCCATCAGTTTGAGTAAGCCTTTGTGTTCGGCGGTAATATCCAGTGGCTGTAAAAAATAGCTGACGGCGATATTGATAAACGCTTCCAGTTCGCGCTCAACACCGGCGGCGATGGCAATGCGCCGAAAGTCATCAAGCAGAATGGGGACTTGCTGAATATAGGCCTCAACAAACTGATGCAGCTGCTCGACCGGGTCGCCAGCTTGAATGCCGATGCCGGGGTGTAAGCTACCCGCCCGCTGGGCCAAAAAACGACGCAGGCTCAAATCTTCAACACCTTCGTTACAGGCATTGTCGATCAGCTGGCGCAACTGGCTCAGTGGAACAAATTCTTCGGTCATCGCTTACTGCCCAAGGCCCCCAAGAGTATCGGCAAGGTCTATGCTACAAACCGCTAAGCTTTTATAGCAGCTTGAGTTATACACAGGTACGCTAGTCAAAAGTTGAGCTATAAACATAGTCGCTAATTTAGTGAAAGCAAAGATGCTGGATCAAATTGTGGTGATCAATCCAGTCAGCGTTATTAATTATAGACAAAGCTGGCCCCGATTAAGCCTTTAAGCCCCAGCCGCGCTGGTGATGGCGAAAGAACTGCAGGCCCAAAAATAACCCCCTGGCACCATTAAAGGCACAAAAGGCCAGCCATAGGCCGTGATTGCCAAGGGGTTGGCACAGCCACCAGAGTGGTAAAAATACCAGCGTGCAGGCCAGAATCATAGTGATTTGCATGTCGCGGCTTAAACCGGCCCCAATAAAAACCCCATCCAGGTAGTAGCAGCTGGCAGAGGCCAGGGGTAGGGCAATAACCCATAGGTAATAGCGGCGCACCGTATCATTTAGGCTCTGTTGATCGCTGAACAGGGCAATAAGCGGCTCTCGGGCAAGATAAAAGGCAACTACCAGCGCCGCGGCCACCAACAGCGACCACAGCCCGCTGGCTTTTAAGGCGAGGTAAAACTCATCGAGTTTAGCGCGGCCGTAGGCCCGCCCCGCCATGGCCTCGGTGGCGTGGGCAAAGCCATCCAGGGCGTAGGCACACAGATGCACCAGCTGTAATAAGATGGCGTTGGCGGCCAGTATATCCGCACCCTGGCGGGCGCCCATGGCGGTAAAAAAGCTCAAGGTGCCCAGCAGCACCAGGGTGCGTACAAATAGATGGCGGTTTACCCGCAGCAGTTCAGCATAGGCCCGCCATTGCAGCAGCCCGCTAAGATTGGGCAGGCGCCGGCCCAACTGGCGCCAGACCAAATGCAGGCCCAGGGCTAAGCCGCATAGCTCGCCGCCCACACTGGCCCAGGCGGCGCCCCGGCTGGCCATATCCAAGCCGATGATAAACCAGTAATCCAGTGCGATATTGACGCCGTTAATCAGCAGCGCCAGATACAGAGGCACCCGGGTATTATGCAGGCCGATAAACCAGCCGATGATCGCATACAGCATTAAGCTGGCCGGTGCTGCCAGTAAGCGGATGCCGATGTACTCCTCGCTCAGCGGGCCGAGCTTGGTCTCGGCCTGCATTAACTCGACTGCGGCGGGTATCAGCCAGGGCGACAGCAGCAGTAGCAGCAGGCCCAATAGCAGCGATAACAACAGCGCTTGCCCAAGTAATAAATTCAGCGCTTGAAACTGTTGTTGGCCGTAGCGGCGGGCTGCCAAACTGGTGGTGCCCATACGCAAAAAGCCCAGGCCCCAGAGCAAAAAATTCACCACCGAGGCGCCCAGTGCTACCGAGGCCAAATAAATGGGGTCTTCCAAATGCCCAAGAATTGCCGTATCAACCAAGCCAAATAAGGGGATACTAATACCGCTGAGTAGCATCGGTATGGCCAGTTGAAAAACCTGTTTGTGTGGAAGGCGTGTTTGCATAAAATTTGGTTAACGGCGGTGAACGTAGAGTTACATGCAGTGAAAATTAAAAAATTAGTGGCGTTTAATATAAAGTTTTTTCTATCGCAATTCGAGATTAAACGGCGTTTGCAAAGCAATTAATTAAATATCAATTATTGACTTTGGTCTTAAGCTGTGGCTTTCTTAACCCGCTGCAGTTGCGACAAATGGTCGCATAGCCTTGGTTCTACCTTCTGGAAACAGCTAGCTGATGTTTCATTGGAAGTTATGAATTTCGATAAGACTGTGGTATCTCGAAACTTATCGAGTTAACTGACAAACAGCGTTAATAAGAATAATTCAGCAAGTCAAAAACGGTGGTTTAGCCGACACCGCACACTGTTCCCCAGTTGGTCGTGATTGCATAAACAATCGCTCCGGACCAATGGAGCTGGGTTTCTGTCCAGGCTCCAGAAGTAGTAATAAAACCTATAAGACTACACGGAGATTTTGGCGATGTCAGATCGAGCACGCAGCGTGTTCCGACGGCTGTGCTTGGGCCTTTTTGTGGCTAGCTTTGCAGCCCAGTCTTTTGCCGCTGAAGTAGAGCGTTGGGGGCTCAATATGACTGAGGGCGTTACCTCGGTCAGTCGCAATATTCACAGTTTGCATATGAATATCCTTTGGTGGTGTGTGGCCATCGGCGTGGTGGTGTTTGGGGTAATGTTCTACTCCATGCTTGTGCACCGCAAATCCAAGGGTGCCAAGGCCGCTAACTTTCACGAGAGCACACTGCTGGAAGTGGTGTGGACAATTATTCCGTTTATTATTTTGGGCATTATGGCGGTACCAGCCACCGCCACTCTGATCGAAATTTACGACAGCGAAGAAGCGGATATCGAAGTACTGATCACAGGTTACCAGTGGAAGTGGAAGTACGACTATATTGGCCAGGAGCTCAGTTTTTTTTCGCTGCTCAGTACGCCCAAAGACGAAATCTATAACCGCAGCGAAAAAAACCCCAATTACTTACTCGAAGTAGATGAGCCACTGGTGATACCGGTGGATAAAAAAGTGCGCTTTTTGGTGACCGCCAACGATGTGATTCACTCCTGGTGGGTGCCGGATCTGGCGGTAAAAAAAGATGCCATTCCCGGCTATGTTAACGCGGCATGGACCAAGGTAGACAAGCCCGGTATTTATCGCGGTCAGTGTGCCGAGTTATGTGGTAAAGACCACGGTTTTATGCCAATTGTGGTTAAGGCCGTCGAGCAACAAGAATATGATGCCTGGTTAGCCGAGCGCCGGGCGGCCAGCGCTAAACTAAAAGCCCTTAGCGAACAGACCTTTAGCTTTGATGAGCTTTATGCCCAGGGCCAACAGGTGTATGAGCAGCTTTGTGCCGCTTGCCACCAGGCCAATGGTGAGGGTGTGCCGCCGATGTTTCCCGCCATTAAAGACAGCCCCGTCGCAACTGGGGCCATGGATAAGCACTTGGATATGGTGATCAACGGCAGCCCCAGCAATCCGACCATGGCGGCTTTTGGCCCTCAGCTGTCCGAGCTGGATATTGCGGCCGTGGTGACCTATCAGCGCAACGCCTTTGGCAACAATATGGGCGATCAGCTTCAACCCATTGACGTACTAAAAGCAAAACAATAAAGGAGACGAGCAATGGCACACGGCCCCGCCCAAGGTATTCGCCGGTGGTTGTACACCACCAATCACAAGGATATTGGCACCCTATATCTGTGGTTTAGTTTTGCCATGTTTCTGCTCGGCGGGGTATTTGCCCTGGTTATTCGGGCCGAGTTGTTTGAGCCGGGTATGCAAATTGTTGAACCGGAATTTTTTAACCAAATGACCACCATGCACGGCCTGGTAATGGTATTTGGCGCGGTAATGCCGGCCTTTGTCGGCCTGGCCAACTGGATGGTGCCGCTGATGATCGGCGCCCCGGATATGGCTCTACCGCGCATGAATAACTGGAGCTTTTGGATACTGCCCTTTGCTTTTGCCATGCTCTCCTCCACCTTATTTATGGATGGCGGGGCGCCCAATTTTGGCTGGACCTTCTATGCACCATTGTCCACTACCTATGCGCCACCCAGTGTTACCTTTTTTATATTTGCAGTGCATATTATGGGGGCCTCTTCAATTATGGGGGCCATTAATATTATTGCTACCATTGTTAACCTGCGCGCTCCGGGCATGAGTTATATGAAAATGCCACTTTTTGTTTGGACCTGGTTAATTACCGCGTTTTTGCTAATTGCAGTGATGCCAGTGCTGGCCGCTGTGGTAACCATGATGCTGTTTGATATTCACTTTGGCACCAGTTTTTTCAATGCCGCCGGCGGCGGCGACCCGGTTATGTTCCAACATATATTCTGGTTTTTTGGCCACCCCGAAGTTTATATTATGATCCTGCCCGCCTTTGGTGTAGTCAGCGCAATTATTCCCACCTTTGCACGCAAATCACTGTTTGGTTATTCGTCCATGGTTTACGCCACCGCAGCTATTGCATTTTTAAGCTTTGTGGTTTGGGCCCACCATATGTTTACCGTGGGTATGCCCCTGGCCGGTGAGATGGCCTTTATGTATATGACCATGCTGATCGCGGTGCCCACCGGGGTTAAAGTGTTTAATTGGGTGGCCACCATGTTTAAAGGGTCAATGACCTTTGAAACACCGATGCTATTTTCGGTGGCGTTTGTGATTTTATTTACGATCGGCGGTTTTTCGGGCCTGATGCTGGCCATTGCCCCGGCGGATTTTCAATACCACGATACCTATTTTGTGGTAGCGCACTTTCACTATGTACTGGTGCCCGGTGCTATATTTTCGATAACCGCAGGGGTTTATTACTGGCTGCCCAAGTGGTGCGGCAATATGTACAACGAAACTCTGGGTAAGGTGCATTTTTGGACGGCTTTTATCGGCCTAAATGTAACTTTTTTTCCAATGCACTTCGCGGGTCTTTCCGGCATGCCACGGCGCATACCCGATTACAATATGATGTTTGCAGATTGGAATATGATATCTACAGTGGGCGCATTTTTATTTGGGGCGGCGCAAATTTTATTTTTATTTAATGTGATTGCCACTATACGGAGCAAGCGCCCGGCCAGCGATGAGGTATGGGATCGGCCCGAGGGCTTAGAGTGGACGCTGCCATCGCCGGCGCCCTACCACACATTTACTAAGCCGCCGCCGCTAAGCTAAGGGGGCAATGTGAGTTTATCGGCCAACAGCACAAAAACTCTGGTGCTAAAGCTTCTCGCTGGGGCGTTGCTGATGTTTGGTTTTGCAGTATTTGTAATGCCGCCAATTTACGATTTGTTTTGCGAAATTACAGGGCTCAATGGTAAAACCGGTGAGCGTTATCAGGCGCTACCGGCGGCCATAGATACCAGTCGCCAAATTAAAGTTCAGTTTATTGCCACCAACAATGAGACCATGCCCTGGGTGTTTAAGCCGTCTCAACAACAGATTTATGTACACCCAGGTGAAGAGGTAGAGGTTCGCTATTTTGCCCATAACCCCACTGGGCGGGATATGGTCGCGCAAGCGATTCCGAGTGTGGTGCCCTTTAAAGCGGCGGAATATTTTCACAAAACAGAGTGTTTTTGCTTTAACTCTCAGGCCCTTAAAGCCGGACAGAGCGCAGACATGGCACTGCGCTTTATCGTAGACCCAGATGTGGCCAAAACCGTTAATACGATAACCCTATCGTATACGCTGTTTGATATAACTGCCGTTACCGAAGGATAGAAAAAATTAGCAGCCCGCTAACAACAAACAAGGTGGGAATTATGTCGACCAATAACGAAGTGGTAGAACACGAAACCTATTATGTGCCCGAGCAGAGCCGCTTGCCGATCTTTGCCTCGCTGGGTTTGTTTCTAACCGTATTCGGTGCCGGGCGCATGCTCAATGGCAGCGATGATGGCAGCATGTACTTTTTTGTCGGGGCACTGTTGTTTGCGTTTGTGCTGTGGAGTTGGTTTTCCATTGTTATTGCAGAGAATATGCGCGGCCTAAATTCGATGCAGTTAAAACGCTCTTATGTCATCGGCATGGGCTGGTTTATTTTTTCTGAGGTGATGTTTTTTGCCGCTTTTTTTGGCGCCCTTTGGTATGTGCGCAGCTTGGCGGGGCCCTGGCTTGGGGGTGAAGGTGAGGGCGGCGCTGCCAACCCGTTAATCTGGCCTGGCTACCAGCATGAGTGGCCAGTGATGAATACACCGGATATGGTCGCCAATGGCGATAAGGCTAAGATCTTGGGCCCAGAGCAGAGTATGAGTAACCCAGGGCTAAGCAATTGGGCCTCGTGGTTGCCCTTTTGGAATACGGTAATACTGCTGGCCTCCAGTGTCACCATACATATTGCTCACTCGGCCCTAAAAAGTAATAAACGCAGTGTGTTTAATTTATGGCTGACTGTCACCGTGCTACTCGGTATCGCCTTTATTATTTTGCAAATAGAGGAGTATGTGCACGCCTATCGTGAGATGGGCCTCACTTTGGAGTCGGGCATTTACGGCGCCACCTTCTTTTTATTGACTGGCTTTCACGGTGCCCATGTGACCCTGGGTACCTTTATGTTGTTGCTTATGTTGCTGCGCTCGATACTTAAGGGGCACTTTAAACACGACGACAGTTTTGGTTTTGATGCGGCGGCCTGGTATTGGCACTTTGTCGATGTGGTGTGGTTAGGTTTGTTTTTTTATGTTTATGTCTTTGCTTAAAGCGTAGAGCCCCCTAGGGGGCTGAAGTGGTCGTGGTGGGGCGGTTATCCCAGGGGGCCTGGTTACGCAACTGGCCGCTGGCAATGCCGTAGTAAACCGTGCCCAGTAAAGTGGCGGCGATGACAATGCGAGTACCCAGCGCCATACGCAAGCGCTGGGATTTATTTTTGCCAAAGTCCTTAAGTAGAAAATAAAGGCCGCTCGATAAAGACAAGAGCACCGCTAACAACAACAGTAAAATAATTACTTTTAGGTTCATAGTGTTGCCGATGGATGAAGTTAATAACAGTCTAACACTGAGGTTGAATAAAAAACTAATATTGTTGAGTTTGCCATGTTTGGCTTTGTTGCTAAGTTTGGGCTGCTGGCAGTTGAGAAGGGCAGAAGAAAAAGTGCGCTTGCTTACAGAGTACCGCGCTGTGTCTGCATTGCCTGCGGTTGATTGGCGTGAAGGTTTGCCCGCCGCAAGATTGGTGACGGTGTGGGGAAGGTTTGCGCCAAGCAAATACTGGTTGTTGGACAACCAGATTAAACGCGGCCGGGTGGGCTTCGATGTGATTATGCCTTTTGTCGTTGGCGAGCAGGTGTTATTGGTCAATCGCGGCTGGGTAGCTGGCGATCCGGGGCGGCGCAGCTTGCCAGAGGTTGATACCCCGGCGGGCCACATAAGTATTACCGGCAGAGTTTATTACCCCCACAGAGCAGACGGCCCGAGCTTGGCTGCCGACTGGTACTGGCCGCGTATTATCGGTCACTTGGGCTTGGTGGATATGGCCAGGGATATAGAACTAATACAAGTGCCCCGCGCAATATTGCGTTTACAGCAAGATAGCCCTGGCGCTTTGCTAACGGGCTGGCCAACGGTCAATGTCAGCCCGCAAAAACATCGGGCTTATGCCATGCAATGGTTTGCTATGGCCTTGGCCTTATTCCTGTTAACGGCTGTGTACAGCAGCAATTTGGTGCAATGGTGGCGACAAGCTAAAG
>JAOXRV010000029.1 GCA_025800435.1 Cellvibrionaceae bacterium
AGCAGCGCCGGGGCCAGCCTACACCGACTGCAAAGCGCCGATGTCTGGCTAATCGCCTGCCCGGACAGCGCCCTGACCGAGGCAGTGCAACAACTGCTGCCGCTGATTCAAGTGGGCTCGGTTGTGTTTCACTGCAGCGGCGCCCTCAGCTCAGCCGAGTTGGCGGCCCTGGGGCGGGCCGGTGCCCACTGCGCCAGCGTGCACCCGCTGCACAGCTTTGCCAGCCCGGCCAGCTCAATTAAACAATTTACCGGCAGCCATTGCGCCTATGAAGGCGACGCCGAGGCCCTGGCCATACTGCTGCCCGCCTTTAAAGCGATAGGTGCCCAGCTGTTTGCGGTCAATGGCGAGCACAAGCTGCTCTATCACGCCGGCTCGGTGATCGCCTGTAATTACCTCACCACCCTGCTTGATCACAGTTTGCAGTGCTTTGCCAGCGCCGGCATCGAGCGCGAGCAGGCCATGGCCCTATTGCAGCCGCTAATGGCCGGTACCCTCGATAATATTGCCAACAAAGGCCCGGCGGCGGCCCTGACCGGGCCCATCGCCAGAGCCGACCGGGCGTTAGTGCAGGCCCAGTGGCAGGCCCTAGCGCAAAACCTGCCAGCGGTGGGCAGGGTCTATCGACAGCTGGGCCAGGCCACCGTAAACCTAGCCCAGCAACGCGATAACAGCCCCGAGCTCGACCAGAAACTTAACGCCCTGGCCGCGGACCTTAAGGATTAATATGGATTTACAGGCATTTACCCGGGAGATTGCACAGGATATTCCCCTCAGCCAACATATGGGTTTTAATTTTACCAATTTTAGTCCTGGTGACGACGGTGGCCGATGTCTGCGCACCGAGCTCCCGCTCGGCCCCAATTTGAACGATAAACACACCGCCTTTGGCGGCAGTATCGCCACCTTGGCCACCCTATCGGGCTGGAGCCTGGTCACCCTAATTTGCCGCGAACTGGGTCGCCCGGCCCAAGTGGTGGTTTATCGTTCCAGCCAGGAATATACAGCGCCAATTCAGGCGGATTTTTATAGTCTGGCGCGCTTGGATCAAGCGGCCTGGCAAGAATTTCGCCAGCAGCTACTGACACAGGGTCGGGCTAAGGCAAAAATAAATGTTGAAATTTTTGCCGAGGGAAGCAACACCCCAGCCGCCACTTATGAGGGTTATTATTTGGCGACATATGCCAATTAATACGCTAACGTTTAAGCATTTACACCAAACACCTACAGAGATAATTCAATGGCCGAAATACTCAACATCGAGAACCTAGCCAACCTGGCGGTATTGATCTTTCTGCAAGCCGTATTGGGCTTTGATAACCTGCTTTATATATCCATCGAATCCCAGCGCGCCCCCGCCGCCCAACAGGCGGCCGTGCGGCGCTGGGGCATTATCATCGCAGTGGCCCTGCGGGTGATACTGCTGTTTGTGATGATCGAACTGATCGCCTCCCTGACCGAGCCCTTCTTCCATATTAACTGGACCGGCTTTATCGAGGGCTCCTTTAACTTTGCCACCATCGTATTTTTATTTGGCGGTGTATTTATTATGTACACGGCGGTTAAAGAGATCAGCCACCTGCTGGCGGTGGATGACCTGGTGCACGAGCAGAGCGAGCGCAAGGCCAGCTCGGCCATGAAAGTCACCGCCATGATTGTGTTTATGAACCTGATCTTTAGCTTTGATTCGATTCTCTCGGCACTGGCCATTACCGATGTGTTCTTTGTGCTGGCCACCGCCATTTTGCTGTCCGGTGCGGCCATGTTTTTGCTGGCCGATCGGGTTTCTGAATTTATTCAGGCAAACCGCAAATACGAGGTACTGGGCCTGTTTAT
>JAOXRV010000238.1 GCA_025800435.1 Cellvibrionaceae bacterium
CGCCTCGGTCGAGCGGGTCGATATGGCACAGGCACAGGCGCTGATTGCGCAGGGCGCGTTGCTGCTGGATGTGCGCGACGGCGCCGAGCTGATGCAGACGGGGCGCGCTGCAGGGGCGCATCACGTCCCGCGCGGCATGCTTGAGTTTCGCGCCGACCCGGCCTCACCGGCGCATGATCCGGCGCTGGCGCAGGATCGGCCCGTTATCCTGTATTGCGCTTCTGGCGGGCGCGCGGCGCTGGCGGGCAAGCTTTTGCAGGATATGGGGTTTGCGCAGGTCTATAACCTCGGGGGGCTGCCGGACTGGCAGAACGCTGGTGGCGCGGTTGAGGCTGACTGAGGGCGTCTGGGGCCAGCTGAACAGAACAATATAAAGCAAGGGGGCAGGACTACCTGCCCTTTTTGCGTTCGGGGGCTGTCCTTAGCCCGAGGCGCTAAAGCTGCTGGTTTCGCGGCGTTCCAGAACAATCAGCAGATAGGCCACAAAGCCGATCATGCCGCCAATCATGTAAGCCAGCAGACTCAGCGCGAGATCGCCACCAGACACCACCAGAAACGAACCGGCGCTGGTCACAGCCGCGGTCAGAGCAAAAACGATGAATCCGACCATGGTCCTCCCTTTCGTAGAATCCCGCATAAGTTGTAATTCCCCAAACGGTGTAAAAACACCTGATCCAATTCTGCGTGAGTTCTCAAATCGGATCAATGATTTTATTTATTTAATGTTAGGAAGATTTTAATAAAGGGGGAAATCTGAGAGATTTGTCGCTCATCTGCAAAAGAAAAAACTCATCTGCGGCATTCCCAAGGGTCAATGTGCTATGGGCTTTAGGGTTTTGACGGCAAAGGTTATTGGTTTTAAAGAAAAAGGTAATAACAGATCTGGGCTATTCTCTTCTTTTTACCAAATGGACTATTTTCCAATTTAATCGGCGGTTTTTGGCCTGAACGAGTGTTTGTGTTTAATTGTGAGGTCAGAGATCGATCAAATTGAAGCCCAATCCATTTTTCTGCACCTGCAAAATAAACTTTAAATAAGCAGATGTTTTATTTATTTCGGGGCGGCAAAGAAGCTGCGTAAAACCTGTTCAAACTCGCGCGGTTTTTCGGCGTGCAGCCAGTGTCCGGTGCCGGGCATCTTGGCAAAGCTGGCATTGGGAAA
>JAOXRV010000044.1 GCA_025800435.1 Cellvibrionaceae bacterium
GAGTATGGTGGCAGGGTCGGCCCCCAAGGCCACGCTTACAGGATAGGGCTTGCCCGGGTTTTGCTGACACCACTCGCGGTAATCCAGTGCGCCACCGCGGTGGCTGAGCCAACGCATAATCAGTTTGTTGGGGCCGAGCAGCTGCATCCGGTAAATGCCGAGGTTTTGCCGTTCTTTATTGGGGCCCCGGGTAATCACCAGTGGCCAGGTCACCAGCGGGCCGGCATCGCCGGGCCAGCAGGTTTGAATAGGCAGGCAGGTTAGGTCGACCTCGTCGCCGCGTTTTACTACCTGTTGGCAGGGAGCTTTGCTGACCGTCTTGGGGCCCATATTGAGCACCTGCTTAAAGATGGGCATTTTGCTCCAGGCATCCTTTAGGCCCTTGGGGGGCTCGGGCTCTTTTAAAAAGGCCAGCAGCTTGCCGACTTCGCGCAGGGCTTCAACATTGGGCTCACCCATGCCCAGAGCAACCCGCTCGGGAGTACCAAACAGATTGGCCAGCACCGGTATATCGCTGCCGATGGGGTTTTCGAACAACAGGGCGGGGCCGCCGGCGCGCAGGGTACGGTCGCAGATTTCGGTCATTTCCAGGTTTGGGTCAACCGGGGTGCTAATGCGGCGCAGCAGGCCTTGTTTTTCCAGCTGCTCGATAAAATCGCGCAGATCGCGGTATTTCATAGAAGATCCTGATCGAGGAGAGTTCTGATTGAGATGGGCGCAGTCTAGCAGAAGCACCGCTCTGCTATAAGCTTATTCCAAGGCTGGGCTTGCCCGTAGATCCTGACCGTATGACAATAGTGGGCTGTGGGCATTTTAGGGCCCCTATATTCTAACAATGATTCCGGGAGACAACATGAAACTGGAAACCCTAGCAATACACGCCGGTTACGAGGGCGACCCGACCACCAACTCGGCCACTACCCCTATCTACCAGACCACTTCTTATACCTTTGACAGCACCCAGCACGGTGCCGACCTGTTTGACCTAAAGGTACCCGGGAATATCTATACGCGCATTATGAACCCCACCACCTCGGTACTGGAGCAGCGCTTAGCCGCCCTTGAAGGTGGTGTCGGTGCCCTGGCCCTGGCCTCGGGTATGGCGGCGATCCGCTACGCCATTGAAACCATCGCTGAAGTGGGCAGTAATATCGTCAGCACCAGCCAGCTCTACGGCGGCACCTATAACCTGTTTGCCCACACTTTTCCGCGCCAGGGCATCGAGACGCGCTTTGTCGATGCGGACGACTTTGACAAGATTGCCAGCTTGATTGATGACAACACCAAGGCTCTGTTTTGTGAATCCATCGGCAACCCCGCCGGCAATGTGGTGGACATCGCCCGTTGGGCCGAAATTGCCGAGGCCCACGGCGTGCCGCTAATTGTGGACAACACCGTGGCCAGCCCCGCCCTGTGTAAACCCTTTGAGCTGGGCGCTCATATTGTTGTGCACTCTTTGACCAAGTACATCGGCGGCCATGGCACCACCATCGGCGGTGCGATTATCGATTCAGGCAAGTTCGACTGGGCCGGCAATAAAGAGCGCTTTCCGCTGTTGAACACCCCCGACCCCTCCTACCACGGTGTGGTCTACACCGAAGCCCTGGGTGAGGCCGCCTATATTGGTCGCGCCCGAGTGGTGCCCCTGCGCAACACCGGTGCAGCCATCTCCCCTCACAGCGCCTTCCTGATTATGCAGGGGCTGGAGACTTTGGCCCTGCGCATGGAGCGCCACTGTGACAACAGCGAGAAGGTCGCTGAGTATTTGGCCGCCCACCCCCAGGTTGAATGGGTAAACTACGCCGGCCTGGCCGATAGCCCCTACCACGCTAACTGCGAAAAAATCTGCGGTGGCAGGGCATCGGGTATTTTGAGCTTTGGTATTAAAGGCGGCAGCCAAGCCGGCGGCAAGTTTATTGATGCCCTGCAGCTGATTTTGCGCCTGGTTAATATTGGCGATGCCAAGTCCCTGGCCTGTCATCCGGCCTCTACCACTCACCGCCAGCTATCCCCTGAGGAGCTAAAATCTGCAGGTGTTAGCGAAGAGATGGTGCGTTTGTCTATCGGTATCGAGCATGTGGATGATATTATTGCGGATATCGAACAGGCATTGGCTGCGGCCAAATAATAGAAGGGTTTACAATGGTGACGGCGGCAGCGGAAGGCATAGGTGAATTACTGCGCGCTCTGCCGCCACTGATCAACCCCTTTGTGCCCCTGCTGGCGGTGATGGCGCTGGCGGGGCTTTTGCTTTTCTACCTAGGCCGCCGGGCCAAGTTGGACCCCACCGAAGGGTCTCGCTACCGCAGCCAGTGGATGGGGGTCTTAGTTACCCTGGTGGCGCTGTGTGCGGTAATTATTGTGTTGCCGGTTAGCGACAGTTTGCAGGGCAACCTGCTGACCATGCTGGGTTTGCTGCTCACTGCCATTATCACTCTGTCTTCTACCACCATTGCCGCCAATGCCATGGCTGGGCTAATGATTCGCGCCTTAGACAATTTTAAGCCCGGAGATTTTATTCAGGTAAACGGCCATTTTGGCCGGGTGACAGAGCAAGATTTATTTCATATTGAAATTCAAACCGAAGACCGCGACCTATTAACCCTGCCCAACACCTATGTGGCTGCCAACCCAGTTAAGGTGGTGCACGCCTCGGGTACGGTTGTGACTGCCGAGATTACCTTGGGCTACGACCTCGACAACCACCAAATAGAAACCCTGCTAAAACGAGCGGCCAGCGAGGCCGGCCTGGACGAGCCTTTTGTTTATGTGATGGACCTGGGTGACTACTCAGTTCGCTACCGGGTGGCGGGGTTTTTAAAACAGGTTAAACAATTATTGTCGGCCCGCTCCAAGCTGCGCCAACATATGTTGGATGTGCTGCACGGCGCCGATATCGAAATTGTGTCCCCGGCATTTATGAACCAGCGCCAGCTTGGCGATGCGGTGGTTATCCCTGAGCAGGCCTATCGCCCGCGCTTTAAGAAACCCGAAAACCCCGAGGCGATCGTGTTTGATAAGGCCGAGCGAGCCCAGTCTTTGCAAGAGCTAAAAGACAGCTACGACGAGCTAAAAAAAGAGCTGGAAGCGCTGCAAGGTAAAACTGCCGAGCCGGATCAGCAAGATAAAATCGATCAGAAAAAGCGCCGTTTAAAAGCCATTCGCCTATTGATCAAGCGCTTTGAGGAGCGTGAGGTTTAAACCTCAGCAGCGGTATAAAAAAACCGCCCCAGCGCTTGGCGTTGGGGCGGTTTTTTTATCGGGTTTTTAGGCCACATTGTGCATATGCACATCCTGCTGGGGGTAGGGGATAGAGATATTCTGGGCATCGAAGGTTTTCTTAACCGCTTCTTGCATGGAAAAGAACACACCCCAGTAATCGGCGGAGTTGACCCACACGCGCACGGTAAAATTAACCGAGCTGTCGGCCAGCTCGGCCACCACGATCAGGTGTGGTGGGTCAGTTAAAATGCGATCTTCGGCGGCGATAATTTGTTCCAGGGCGGCCTTGGCCGCGTCGATATCGTCGTCGTAGCCAATGCCAAAGCTCATGTCTACCCGGCGGGTGGCCTCGGTGGAATAGTTGACGATACTGCCGTTAGAGATGGGGCCATTGGGGATAATAATGGTTTTGTTGTCGCCAGTTTTTAAAACGGTGTTAAAAATCTGGATCGACTGTACCACGCCGTTGTGGCCCTGGGTCTCGATAAAATCACCGACTTTGTAAGGCTTAAATAAGATCAGTAATACGCCGCCGGCAAAGTTAGAGAGGCTGCCCTGTAGCGCCAGGCCGACGGCCAGGCCGGCGGCACCCAGAACCGCCACAAATGAGGTGGTGGCAATGCCGACCATGGAGGCGACGCTGACGATCAACAGTGCTTTGAGGCCGATATTCATCAGGCTGCTAAAAAAGCGGCGCAGGGTTGAATCGATATCTTTTTTCTCCATCGCCTTGTTGGCCATTTTGACCGCGAAGCCTATCGCCAGCCAACCGGCGATTAATATCAGAATGGCGAAGGCCGCTTGTGGTGCCCAGGCGGCAATAAAGTTTGAAATCGCTTCCATAGTGTTGTCCTTGAGCAGGGTAAAACGAAACAAAAAAGGGCCTTGCGGCCCCTTCGGTGTTATTTGCGTTTCATCGACAAGAAGAATTCATCGTTGGTCTTAAAGTCTTTAAGACGGTCCACCAAAAATTCGGTGGCGGCGATATCTTCCATGTCGTGCAGCAGCTTGCGCAGAATCCACACGCGTTGCAACTCGTCCTCTTTCATCAACAGGTCTTCGCGGCGGGTGCCGGAGCGGCGCACATTGATGGCGGGGTAGATGCGTTTTTCAGAAACCTTGCGATCCAGGTGTAGCTCCTGGTTGCCGGTACCCTTAAATTCTTCGTAGATCACCTCGTCCATCTTCGAACCGGTGTCGATCAGAGCGGTGGCGACGATGGAGAGGCTGCCGCCTTCCTCGATATTGCGGGCGGCACCGAAGAAACGCTTGGGACGCTCCAGTGCGTGGGCATCTACACCACCGGTCAGTACCTTGCCGGAGCTTGGAATAACGGTGTTGTAAGCACGGGCCAGACGAGTGATGGAGTCGAGCAGGATGACCACGTCTTTTTTGTGTTCAACCAGGCGCTTGGCCTTTTCGATTACCATCTCGGCAACCTGCACATGGCGCGAGGGGGGCTCATCAAAGGTAGAGGCCACCACTTCGCCGCGCACCGAGCGCTGCATCTCGGTTACTTCCTCGGGGCGCTCGTCGATCAGCAGCACGATCAGGTGCACCTCGGGGTTATTGCGGGTAATCGCCTGGGCGATGTTCTGCATCATAATGGTTTTACCGGCCTTGGGCGGGGCCACGATCAGGCCGCGCTGGCCCTTGCCGATGGGGGCAATCAAATCGATGATGCGGCCGGTCAGGTCTTCGGTAGAGCCATTGCCCGCTTCCAGGTGTAAGCGATCATCTGGAAACAGAGGGGTCAGGTTTTCGAACAGAATTTTATTTTTTGAATTCTCGGGCTTGTCGAAGTTGATCTGGCCAACTTTGAGCAGGGCGAAGTAGCGCTCGCCCTCTTTGGGGGGGCGAATCTTGCCCGAGATGGTATCACCGGTGCGCAGGTTAAAGCGTCGAATTTGACTGGGCGATACATAGATATCGTCTGGGCCGGCCAGGTAAGAGGAGTCGGCCGAGCGCAGGAAACCAAAGCCATCTTGCAAAATTTCGAGCACGCCGTCGCCGTAGATATCTTCGCCGCTTTTGGCGTGGCGCTTTAAGATGTTAAAAATAATGTCCTGCTTGCGCGAGCGGCCGACATTGTCGAGGCCGACTTCTTTGGCGATATTAAGCAGTTCTTCAATGGGTTTGGTTTTTAGGTCTGTTAAATTCATAAAGATAGAAATGGAAGTGTGGCCTGAGAATCTGGCCAGCTGTGGGTGAATGATTAATGGATTGGGTCGTAATTAAAATCTTAATATTGGCTCGGCCAGGCCGGGCAGTTATATATACTTGAGGTCGTTAAGTTCTATATCACTAGGCTGTTATTCGGCGGCGTTTATTTCTGGTTTTTTGGGCCGCGGGCACAGCGCCTTTAAGAGTCATGGTTTTTTGAATAGTTCCATGCCTGTATCCGAACCGCCGATTGTTTCACAGTGTGGGGTATCCGTTAATGGAGAAAGCCTTGGGCCTTTGCCGTTAGCGCTGTGGTTCAGTGGGGGGATAGTGCTGTGCGATTGGGTCAATTATAGCGTACTTTAAAGGCCGTGCAAGGGTGCGGGGCTTTTCGCCCTGCATTACCCTCGCATGTGACCCGCTTTATAAGCTGGCTTCGATAAATTCAACCAGCTGGGTCTTGGACAGGGCGCCGACCTTCATGGCGTCCATATTGCCGCCTTTGAAGATCATCAGGGTCGGAATACCGCGAATATTAAACTTGGCCGGGGTTTCCTTGTTGGCATCCACATCCATTTTGCAGATCTTGATCTTGCCCGCGTAGTCACCACACAGCTCGTCCAGAACGGGGGCGATCATCTTGCAGGGACCACACCACTCTGCCCAAAAATCAACCAGTACAGGGCCGTCGGCCTGCAGTACATCGGCTTCAAAACTGCTGTCGGTTACGTGAACAATGCTACTCATTGGGTTTCTCCAAAATTGGCTGGCCACTGAGCGGCCGCGAGAAAAAGATAGCGGTATGATAAGGATTGCGCCTGCCCTAGACAAGGGCGGATAGGGGTCGCAGCCCCGCTGGGGCCGGCCAATATTTATTGGTGCAAGTACTTACTATCGCTGCGGGCTTCAGTATCTAGGGCACCTCTGAATACCCGGCTAATTGTTCTAACAATAGCAGCTGCTGCGGCTTTTGTTCGCTAGTGGCGGCGGGGGGCTGCTGGTAGTTGCCCTCGGCGTCCAGTTCCCAGCGGCCCGGAGCGGCCTCTATATAACCGCGCAGCTCGTTAATGACACGCTTGGCTAGGGTCGGTTTGGCCACCGGGAAGCAAGTTTCAACCCGGCGGTTTAGGTTGCGCTCCATTAAATCGGCGCTGGCGCAGTAAACCTGGGGGTTGGCGTTGGCAAAATAATAGGCTCGGGTGTGCTCTAAGAAGCGGCCGATAATCGAGTAGACGCGGATATTGTCAGACACCCCGGCAATGCCTGGGCGCAGGCAGCACATGCCGCGAATCACCAGCTCAATTTTTACCCCGGCCTGGCTGGCCTTGTACAGGGCCTCGATCACTTTCGGCTCGGTCAGGCCATTGGCCTTCATCATGATATGGGCTTGTTTGCCGGCCAGGGCCGCTTCGGCCTCGGCCTCAATCAGTTTCAGCAGTTGCTTTTTCAGGGTAAAAGGCGCATGCAGTAGGCGGCTGATGCGTTCCGTTTTGCCCATGCCGGTAAGCATATGGAAAACTCGGTGCACATCCTCGCCCAATACCGGGTCGGCGGACATAAACGAGTAATCGGTGTACAGGCGGGCGTTGCCACTGTGGTAATTGCCGGTGCCCAGGTGCACATAGCGCTTGAGTTCGCACTCTTCGCGCCGCACCACCAGCAGCATCTTGGCGTGGGTTTTATAGCCCACCACCCCGTATACCACTACCGCACCGGCCTCTTGCAGGCGGCTGGCCAGCTCTAGGTTTTCTTCCTCATCAAAGCGGGCGCGCAGCTCTACTACGACGGTTACCTCTTTGCCGTGGCGGGCCGCTTCAATCAGCGCCGCCACCATGGGTGAGCTGCTGCCACTGCGGTACAAGGTCTGCTTAATGGCGACCACATCCGGGTCTTTGGCGGCCTGGCGCAACATATCCACCACCGGGTTAAAGGATTCAAAAGGATGCAGCAGCAGCTTGTCTTTGGCGCTTAGGGCTTCAAAGATATTGTCTTTACGGCTCAGACCCTTGGGCAGGCCGGGGACAAAATCCGGGTACAGCAGGTCTGGGCGCTGTACCATCGAAGGCAGGCTCATCAGTCGTTTCAGATTAACCGGGCCATTGACCAGATACAGTTCTTTTTCGCTTAGGCCCACCTCGTCCAATAAAAACTGCACCAGTTCGTGCGGACAGTTATCGGCCACCTCCAGCCGCACGGCATTGCCAAAGCGGCGGCTGTGCAGCTCGCCGCGCAGGGCGCGGGCCAAATCTTCTACGCCCTCGGTATCCACATCCAAATCGGCGTTGCGAGTAATGCGGAACTGATAGCAGCCCTTGGATTGCATGCCGGGGAATAGCTCCTCGGCGTGGGCGTGAATCATCGATGACAGAAACACAAAATTGTCGCCGGGCTCACACAGCTCATCGGGCAGGCGCACTATCCGCGACAGTGAGCGGGGCGCGGGTACAATAGCCAGGCCCGATTCGCGGCCAAAGGCGTCTTTGCCCTCCAGCTCGACAATAAAGTTAAGGCTTTTATTAACCAAGCGGGGAAAGGGGTGGGCGTGGTCTAGGCCGATGGGGCTGATCACCGGCAGTACCTCTTTGTGTACAAAGTCGCTAATCCACTGGCCCTGGGCCTGGGTCCACTGGCTGCGGCGCAAAAAGCGGATCTGTTCGGCCTCCATCGCTGGAATGAGAATATCGTTGAGAATATCGTACTGCTGCTTTACTGTCGCATGGCACTCTTCGGCCAGTCGTTCAATGATTTCCTGTGGGTGCAGGGCATCGGGGCCGGGGTTGTCGCGGTCCATCTGAATGCGTTGCAATAGGCCCGCCACCCGAATCTCAAAAAACTCGTCCAGATTGGAGCTAAAAATCAGCAAAAACTTAAGTCGCTCTAGCAGTGGGTGGCTGTTGTCCAAGGCCTGGGCCAGCACCCGCTGGTTAAATTTTAAGTGGCTCAGCTCGCGGTTGTTGTAGTACTGCGGAAGGCTGACATCCAGTGGCTCGACGGCGCTGCCAATGGGGGTGATATCATTGCTTAAGGTGGTGGGCTCGGACATGGTGCTGCTCGATGTAGACTAAGATATTGTGATAATTATAGAGCCTCACTGTGACAATAGTATGGTCTAATGTCAAAGTAGCGCGATGATAGCGACAGTCGAGATCTTTAGGGGAAAATATGGTTAAAAAAATAGGGGCTTTGCTATTGCTGCTGGCGCTGTTGGTGGCTTTTTATGTGGGCGCTGGTGAGCAGTACCTCTCGCTGGATTTCTTTCGTCAGTTTATCGAGCGCCAACCGCTGCTGGCAGCGGCAGTTTTCTTTGCCCTGTATGTGGCCATCACCGCCGCCTCCCTGCCCGGTGCGGCCTTGCTAACGCTTATGGCCGGGGCCCTGTTTGGGCTGGGTTGGGGCCTGCTGATCGTCTCGTTTGCCAGTACTATCGGTGCCAGCTTGGCATTTTTATTCGCCCGCACCCTGCTGGGGGGCTGGGTGCAGCAGCGCTTTGGCGAGCAGCTGCAAACCGTCAACGCGGGTTTGGCCCGAGATGGGGGCTTTTACCTGTTTACCCTAAGGCTGATACCGGTAATTCCATTTTTTGTGATCAATCTGGTATTTGGTCTCAGTCGTATACGCCTGTGGACATTTTACTGGGTTAGCCAGCTCGGCATGCTGGCCGGCACCGCTGTGTATGTAAACGCCGGCGCCGAGCTGGGGGCGGTAGAGGAACTAAGCCTACAAGGCATACTGACACCCCAATTGATTTTGGCCTTTGTGTTGCTGGGTTTGTTTCCCTGGTTGGCCAAGGCCCTGGTGGCACGTTTTAGACCAACTGAGGAAGCCTAAAAATGGGTAGAGCTAAGGGTAAAAAATACGATACCAATCTAGTGGTGATCGGCGCGGGTGCGGCGGGCTTAATCAGTGCCAATATTGCCGCCACGCTAAAGGCCAAGGTAACCCTAATTGAGCGCCACAAAATGGGTGGCGACTGTCTTAACACCGGCTGCGTGCCCAGCAAAACCCTGCTGCGCTCGGCCAAGCTTATGCACAGTATTGGGCGGGCTAAAGAGTTTGGCATTGACGTGGCGCCAGCCAAGGTGAATTTTGCCGCGCTTATGGGCCGGGTGCAGGGCGTTATTAAGCATATTGAGCCGGTAGATTCGGTCGAGCGCTATACCGAACTGGGGGTGGACTGTATCAGTGGTGAGGCGCGACTGCTCGATGCCAACCGAGTTGAGATTGACGGCAATATTATTTCAGCCCGCCATATAATTATTGCCAGTGGCGCCAGGCCGGCGCTGCCCCAATTGGCTGGGCTGGATGGGGTAGATTATTTGACTTCAGATAACCTCTGGGGGCTTCAGGATTTACCCGAATCCCTATTGATTGTCGGCGGTGGCCCCATCGCCTGTGAAATGGCCCAGGCATTTAGCCGCTTGGGCTCAGTGGTAAGCATCGCTCAGCGCTCGGATAGTTTATTGCGCCGCGAAGAAGCAGAAGTGGGTGAGTTTATTGCCAACAGCTTAGCCGACGAAGGTGTCGAGCTGCTGTTTAACTGTAAGTTAAGCGCGGTTGAGCAAGATAAAACTGGGGCGGTACTGGCCACCTTGGCCAATGGTGAGCAGCGCCGCTTTAGCAAAATACTATTTGCTATTGGGCGTACGCCCAATACCGAAGACCTGGGGCTTGAGCAAGCTGGGGTTAAGCTAAACAGCGATGGCAGCATCAAGGTGGATGCCTACCTGCGCAGCAGCCAGAAAAATATTTTGGCCTGCGGCGATGTGGTGGGGCCATATCAGTTTACCCATATGGCGTCTCACCAGGCCTGGTATGCCTGTGTTAATGCCTTGCTCGGTTTTGTTAAAAAATTCAAGGTCGACTACAGCCTGGTGCCCAGGGCAACCTTTACCGACCCGGAAGTGGCCAGTGTGGGTAAACTAGAAACTGAGCTAAAGCGAGAAGGCCGCGACTACGAAAGCTTGTTGTTCCCTTTAGACGATATGGATCGGGCCCTGACCGAGGGCGAGGCCAAAGGCTTTATTAAAGTACTTACCGCTAAAGGCAGCGATAAAATTTTAGGGGTGACGATTGTCGGTGCCCACGCCGCCGAGCTGCTTACCGAGTTTGTGGCGGCCATGAAAAACGGTTACGGACTCAATCGTATTCTGGGCACTATTCATATTTACCCCAGCTTTAGCGAGGCCAATAAATATTTGGCCGGCCAGTGGAAGCGCCGCCACGCACCGCAGTGGGCGCTAGGCTTGCTGCAGAAATTACACGCCTGGCGTCGCTAGCGCCTTTGCCTCAGGCCTGAGCGTCACCGAGTTATTCAGAGGTACCCTAGCGGCGACGTACCTTATTGTTCATCTGACTGATGCCGATATGGCTAAATAACTCGGCAAAGGCGTTGATGGTTAGGGGTTTACTCAGGTGATCGTCGATACCGGCGCTGTAGGCGCGGTCGGTGTATTCACCTTTTTCATGGGCGGTCAGGGCAATAATTTGGCAGGGCTCTAGATCTTTTTCCTGTTCTAATGCACGGATGGCTTCGGTAGCGGCAATGCCATCCATTACCGGCATTTCAATATCCATTAGCAGCAATGGAAACTGGCCCAGGTGCTCGTTAAAAATATCCACGGCTTGCTGGCCGTTATTGGCAATAATGGGCTCTACATTAAATTTGGCCAATATTTTTTGGGCCACAATAATGTTCACACCGTTATCATCCACCAGCAGTACATTAAGCCCATCTATAGCCTGGGGCATGGGTATGTTTTCGATCTCAAGCGGTTCTGGCTCGGTGCTGGTTTGGGTGCTGACAATCTTGCTTGGCTCTTGCAGCTGTATTTTAAAGGTAAACCAAAAGGTTGAGCCCTTGCCCGGGTCGCTTTTAACATCGATCTCGCCCTGGCCCAGCATCACCAAGCTTTTACAAATGGCTAGGCCTAAACCCGAGCCGCCGTAGCGGCGAGTGGTGCTGCTGTCTGCCTGCTTAAATGGATCAAACAGTTTTTTAATGGCGTCCTTGTCAATACCGATACCTGTGTCGGCAATGGTAAAGCGTAACATCGCCGCATCGCCCTGGTTCTGTTCCAGTGTTACCGACAAAGTCACCTGGCCGCGATCGGTGAATTTAATGGAGTTGCTCAACAGGTTAACAATGATTTGGCGTAGGCGGGTCGGGTCGCCGATTACTTTATTGGGTACTGCCTCGTGGCATACGGTGCGAAAGCTAATGCCTTTTTGCTCGGCCTGGCGCGAGTATATTTGGCTGCAATCGCTAATTAAATCGTGCAGGTCAAAGGGGTAGCTTTCAAAGTTGACTTTATTGGCTTCAATTTTTGAATAGTCGAGCACATCGTTAAGAATGTGCATTAGCGAGTCGCCAGAGCGGCGCATAATGTTTAGGTAGTGGCGCTGGGTGTCATCCAGCTCGGTATCGTTGAGCAGATCGGTCATGCCGATAATGCCGTTCATGGGGGTGCGAATTTCGTGGCTCATGGCAGCCAGGAAAAAGCTCTTGGCCTGGCTTGCGCTCTCGGCTTCTTGTTGCTGTTTAATAAAATCTAATTTTTGCTGTTGCTCCTGTACCAGCTGCTGGGACATGCTGCGTCGCATTTCAATATCCCGCAGCAAGCTGGTGCGCATAATATTAAAGCCCCTTACCACATTGCCGAGTTCATCTTCCTGTTCAATTTTACGCTCTAGGCGCAGTGGTTGGTTTAGATTTTTAAGGGAAAGTTTACTGGCATAGTTGGCAATATGAGCCAGGTGTTTGGTGAACAGGGCGCGAATTAAAAAGAAGATGGTCAGCGATACAATTAGGGATTTGGTAAATTGCAAGACGATAATAAAACGGGCTCGCTCCCACAGTTTGTCGTATACGCTTTCTAGGCTGACCACCAGGGTAAGATCGCCCAGGTGCTGCTCATCGGTATTATTGGCAGTGTGCACCAGTGGGTAGATCCGGGTTATACGACGTTCGCTGGCCGCCATATCTTTATCTTGGGCCATTATTGCCCGGGGTTTTTCATCCCAGTTTTGCCAGTTGACTATAACCTGCAGCACATCGTCCACTTCGAGCAGGCTGTAAACCTGCAGCTGCAACTGCTCCTCGTTAAAATTCCACAGGCTCTGGGTGATACTGGGCAAGCTACTAATGCGAATTTGCTGTAGCCGTTTATCAAGATCGTCCATGTCGTCCTGAAAAGAAGCGCGCAGTTGCAACACCACGGCCACCAGAGTAATGACCGAGCTGATCACTAAAATCCAGGCCAGCAGGCGCACGGTGAGGGAGTGGCGTCTAGCCCCGGTGTCGAGGTTGAGCAGACGTTTGAGCCCCCAATTGCTGTACAGTAGCTTGCTTTTGTCCATGGCCACACCTTAGCAGTAATGGCGGTTGAAGCAAATAGTGCTGGGTCTGGCAAGGGCTGGGGTTTACTACGCCATAAAGCTGCCGATTACGTCATTGAGAAAACGCTGGCCCAGATCGCTGGCTCGCAAGTGGCCGGCTTCAATGTCGATAAGACCGCGCTCGCTCAGTTGCCGCAGCTGGGGCTCGATGCTCGACAGTGGCAGATTGCTGCGCTGACTAAACAGCTCCAACTCAAAGCCCTGGCTTAGGCGCAGGGCATTCATCATAAATTCCAGCGCCAGCTGTTCGGCTTCAATTGCCTTGCTGCCGGCCAGGTAGTCGCCGCCGCGGGCTAAATAATGGTTGGGGGCGCGGGTCTTCCAGCGCCGTTCAACGGTACCGTCGGTGTAGCTGATTTTGCCGTGGGCACCAGCGCCAATGCCCAGATAATCGCCAAAGCGCCAGTAATTTAAATTGTGGCGGCTGGGCCTCTGGCGGCTATAGGCGGATACCTCATACTGCTGATAGCCGGCCTCGGCCAGCTGGGCCTGGCCCTGTTGCTGTATCTCGGCCAGGGCATCATCCACAGGCAGTGTGGGCGGGCGGTGGTAGTATTCGGTATTGGGCTCGATGGTCAGTTGATACCAAGATAAGTGCTCGGGCCCAAGTTGAATGGCCCGCGCCAAATCTTGTTGGGCCTGGGCCGGTGATTGGCCCGGCAGGCCGTGCATAATATCGATATTAATATTGTCAAAGCCGGCCCGGCGCGCCATGTCCACTGCGGCTTCGGCCTGCTCGGCGCTGTGAATACGGCCGAGTTTTTGCAACTGTGCAGGGGCAAAGCTCTGCACTCCAATCGATAAGCGGTCGATGCCGGCGCGGCGGTAATCGCCAAAGCGAGTCTGCTCGGCGGTACCGGGGTTGGCCTCTAGGGTGATTTCAATATCGTCGGCAAAACCCAGCTGCGCTTCGATTGCCCTAAGCAGCTGATCAAAACTGGCGCCGCCAAATAAGCTGGGGGTGCCGCCGCCGATAAAAATGGATTGCAGTTTACGCCCCTGGGCCAGCGCTTGCTCGGCCTTAAGGTCACAGATTAGGGCGTTTATATATTCGGTTTCGGGCAGGTTTTCGCCGGCGGCATGGGAGTTAAAATCACAGTAGGGGCATTTGCGCACACACCAGGGTATATGTACATAGAGGGCCAGCGGCGGGGGTTTCATAAATTTAGCCGATTAACTTAGGGCTTGCAGCAGCTTGGCCATGGCCTGGCCCCGGTGGCTGATGCGGTTTTTTAAGGCCCGGTCTAACTCGGCCGAGCTCTGCTGTCGCTCGGGCAGCCAAAACAGCGGGTCGTAGCCAAAGCCCTGCTCGCCTCTGGGTGCTTGCAAAATAAGCCCCTCCCAACTGGCGTGGCAGATAATAGGGGTGGGGTCTAGGGCCTGGCGCATATACACCAGTACACAGTGAAAGCGTGCGCTGCGCTCGGCCTCGGTTTTGCCGGCGAGTTTTTGCAGCAGTAGATCATTATTGCTTGCGTCGCTCGCGCCTTCGCCGCTAAAGCGGGCCGAGTAGATGCCGGGGGCACCGTTAAGTGCGTCTACTTCCAGCCCAGAGTCGTCGGCAATGGCGGCCATGCCGCTGTGCTCACAGGCGTGGCGGGCCTTGAGAATGGCGTTCTCAACAAAGCTAAGGCCGGTCTCTTCGGCATCGCTAATGCCCAGCTCACGCTGAGCGATAACCGCCATATTTTTATCCGCCAACAGCTGTTGGAACTCTTTTAATTTGCCGGCGTTGTTGCTGGCCAGAACTATTGTTTGTGCGCTCATTATTTATCGACGTGCATTTTTCGTTTAAAACTAAAGCTGTGGTTCTGCTCGCTGCCTTCGGGGGTGACGCTGATATTGATGGTCAGAATATCTTCGGTGGTAAAGCGCAGCGGCGCGAGATAGTAGACTGCATCCTGCTCGCGAATTTGTTTAAACTCCAGCGTGCGCTGTTGTTGTAACAGGTTGGTATAGCTGCCGCTAATTTTCGCCTTTGAGCCGCTAATAGCCTTGCCTTTTAATACCGAGATATTGACCAGGGCACGGTCGTTGCCGCGCACTAAATTATAGGCCTCGGCTACTTTGGGGCTGATAAAATTACTGTTAAACAGGCTGTAAAAAACTTTGTACTCGCCAAAGCTCTCATAGGGTTGGCCCAGTTCCCGAGCTTCTTGTTGGGCCAGGCTGGCGGCGGCCCAGCAGCTGCATAACAGGGTGAGCAAAAAGCGTTTCATGGTGTGCTCCTAGCGTTTGCGTAAATGGTAAATGGCGGTAACCCCAAATAAATTGGGTAGCTTTTGTTTGAGCGCGTTAGCGCTGCCCTGGGTGGTGACTCGGCGCTCGATAATTTCGATACCCAGCTCGCGGCACAGCACCTCAAAATCTTTAAAGGTACAAAAGTGAATATTGGGGGTGTCGTACCACTGGTAGGGCAATAGGTCAGAGACCGGCATGCGGCCGGAAAAAGCCAAGTGCCAACGGGCCCGCCAGTGGCCAAAATTGGGGAAGGTGACAATGCAATCGCGCCCAACCCGCAGCATTTCTTGCAGCACCAGATGGGGGAAGCGCATGGTTTGCAATGCCTGGGTCATGATCACTGTGTCGAAACTGTTATCGGCAAAATTGCCCAGACCTCGGTCGAGGTTTTGCTCCACCACATTGACGCCCTTGGCGATACAACGGCTGATTTGCTCCGGGTCTATTTCTAAACCGTAGCCGCTAATATTGTGCTGTTGCAGTTTCTCCAGTAGCTCGCCATCGCCACAGGCCAGGTCGAGTACCCGGCTGTCGGGTTTAATCCAGGTGCTGATGATATCGAGGTCGCTGCGCATCAGTTACCCGCCTCCTGCTCGCCGGTTTCAATTTCGTCGGCCAGTTTGGCCATATAGTTACCGAACACCGCCTGGTAGCGCATATTGGGCAGCAAAAAGGCGTCGTGGCCCGCGTCCGATTCAATTTCTGCATAGCTCACCTCTTTATTGGCGGCCATCAGTGCGTCGGCAATTTCGCGCGAGCGGGCCGGTGCGAAGCGCCAGTCGCTGGTAAAAGAGACCACCAAAAATTTGCACTGGGCGTGGCTAAAAGCTTTGACCGGATCGTTCTGGTACTCCCGCGCCAGGTCAAAGTAATCCAGTGCCCGGGTCATCAGAATATAAGTGTTGGCATCGAAACTGTCGGAAAAGCGCTCACCCTGGTAGCGCAGATAACTCTGTACCTGAAATTCCACTGGCTCGTCTTGGCCCTGGGTGAAACTGCCCGAGCGCAGTTGGCGGCCGAATTTTTCGCCCATGCCGTCGCCGGATAAATAGGTGATGTGGCCAATCATGCGCGCCACCGATAGGCCCGAGCGGGGCACGGTGTCGCTGCGTTGGTAGTGGCCGTCTTTAAATTCCGGGTCGCGGCTAATGGCCTGGCGCGCGGTTTCATTAAAGGCAATATTCTGGGCGGTCAGTTTCATCGCCGAGGCGATTGCCACACAGCGATTGACGCGCTCTGGGTATTCCAGTGCCCAGCGCATGGCCTGCATGCCGCCGAGGCTGCCGCCGACAACAGCGGCCCAGCGCGCAATGCCGAGTCGATCGGCCAGGCGCGCCTGTGAGTGAACCCAGTCGCGCACTCGCAGGCTGGGAAAATCTGGCCCCCAGACCTCGCCGCTGGCCGGGTTGATGCTGGTGGGGCCAGTGGAACCGTCGCAGCCACCCAAATTATTGAGCGAGACCACAAAAAAGCGATTGGTATCAATGGCTTTGCCGGGGCCGATATAGGCGTCCCACCAACCGGGTTTGGGGTCGTCGTAGCTGTGCAGGCCGGCGGCGTGGTGGTTGCCGGACAGGGCGTGGCAAATCAGAACCCCATTGCTGGCGTCCTTATTGAGTGTGCCGTAGGTCTCGTAGAGCAGTTGGTAGCGCGCTAAGCTGCGGCCATTGGCCAGGCTTAGCGGCTCGTCAAACTCGGCGGTTTGGGGTTTGACGATACCAATACTGTTGTCGCTGCTAGTGCTTGCTTCAGCCATGGGTGTCTCTAATGGTATTAAATGCCGATGACCAAGTGCGCTATGCCGCCGCTGATGCCGGTCTGGAAGGCGGCTTGGGCCAGTAATATCTCGCCGATTTGCAGCGCCATAATCGCAAACAGCGGGCTCAGGTCAATACCGCCTAAGTCTGGTGTTATACGGCGGAAGGGGCGCAACACTGGCGCAGTCAGTTGGTGTAATAACAACACTGCGGGGTTGGGGTTATTGGGTGCTAGCCAGCTTAAAACAATGGAGATAATCAGGCCCCACTTGTAGATCGCGAGCACCATGCCGACAAGGCCCAAAATAGCCCAGGTAAGTGCGTGGAAGGGGTTTGGAAATGCGCTGGCGACCAGCAGCGAAAGGGCGTTGATCAATACCCAGTGCAGCACTATCGCCAACACCACACAGGCCATATCCAGGCCGAAGATGCCGGGCACAATTTTGCGCAGCGGCAGCAGCAGTGGGTTGGTGGCTTTGACTAAAAACTGGGACACGGGGTTGTAAAAATCGGCCCGGGCCAGCTGTAGCAAAAAGCGCAAGATCACCAGCGCCAGGTAGAGGCTGCCCAGTGTCTGCAATACATACAAACCGATTTCGGTTAAGGCCCCCATAGGTTTCTCCTTGTTACTGGCGGGTCGAGTCTAGGTGTTGTCATTTAGTTGCTGTGCTTAATTATAGGCGCTAGCCCAACTGCTTGGCCATTTCTCGGGCGCGATCGCTACAGGCCTGCATGGCGCCGGCATAGAGCTGGCGCAGGCCATTGTTCTCAAAGTGGGCAATGGCCTGGGCGGTGGTGCCACCGGGGGAGGTAACTCGGCGGCGCAGCTCGGCCACATCCACATCGCTGGCCTGGGCCAGCTTGGCGGCGCCAAAGGCAGTTTGCAAGGTGAGTTCGGTGGCGGCCTCGGTGCTTAGGCCCTGTTTGATGCCGGCGTCAATCATCGCCTCCATGGCTAAAAAGAAATAGGCCGGGCCACTGCCAGAGACGGCGATAACCGCGTCGATCAAGCTCTCTTGCGCGACCCATTGGGTAATGCCGACCGCGGCCAGTACCGATTCGGCCTGTCGGCGCTGGGTTTGGCTGCAATTGTCATTGGCGTAGAGGCCACTGGCGCCGGCCCCCACCAGTGAGGGGGTATTGGGCATGGCCCGCACTATCGCCTGGTCTTGGCCCAGCCACTGTTGCAGGCTGGCCACGGGAATGCCGGCGGCGAGGGAGACAAGCAGCGGCTTGTGGCCGAGCTGGGGGGCCAGCTCGGCGCAGACTTCGGCCATAATCTGGGGTTTAACCCCCAGTACCACGACATCGGCGGCGCGGCAGGCGGCGCCGTTATCGCTGCCGCTGGCGATACCGTACTGGTCGCTCAGCGGTTTAAGGTTGCGCTCACTGGGGGCGGTGGCGTGAATTTGTGCAGCTGGGTAGCCCTGCTGTACCAGGCCACCGATTACCGCACCGGCCATATTGCCGGCGCCGATAAAGGCGATAGAGGCGCTGGGTTTTGTCATAGTGATACCTTTATATACGGTTATTTTTTATAGGCGCTTAACGTTACAGGCGCTTAATGGGCCGGGGCGTTTGCTTGGCGGGGCCCAAAAATATCGGTGCCCACTCGCACCATGGTGCTGCCGGCGGCGATGGCTGCCTCTAAATCTGCGGACATGCCCATCGACAGGGTGTCCAGCGCCAAACCCTCGGCCTGCAGTTGTCGTTGGGCTTGGCTTAGGCGCGCTAGGCTTTGGCGCTGCTGCTCAAACGCCTGCTGCGGGGCGGGTATCGCCATTAAGCCGCGCAGCTTAAGCCGGGGCAGTGCCGCCACCGCCTGGGCCAGCTCGACCAGTTGGTTTAGGGCCACTCCGGATTTACTGGGCTCGGCGTCTAGATTCACCTGTAGGCAGATATTTAACGGCTCTAATTTGGCCGGCCGGGCGGCACTGAGGCGCTCGGCGATCTTGACTCGATCGACACTGTGCACCCAGCTAAAATTTTCTGCGATGGCCCGGCTTTTGTTTGACTGAATTGGGCCGATAAAATGCCAGTGGAGCGATTCAAGCCCGGGTTCATTAGCCAGCTCGACCTGCTTGGCCAGGGCTTCTTGCAGATAGTTTTCGCCAAAGTGGCGCTGGCCGGCCCTGGCTGCCTCGGCCACAAGGGCGGCGGGCTTTGTTTTGCTCACCGCCAGCAGGCACAGTTCAGCGCTGTCCCGGCCGTGCTCGCGGCAGGCAGCATTTATACGGGCTTGTACGCTTTTTAAGCGCTCGGCAATAGAAGGGAGAACCAATGTCATTTTTTACGGCTTTTTGGCAGATGAGGTTTGCTTTTCAGCAAGCGCTGGGTCAAAGTTTACCTCATGAGAATGAAAAACTCCTAAACTATGTGTGTGGGCCCGCGATAAGCTTGGCCCGCCGGGACTTGGCAATACCAATCACGCTGTGTTGAGGCAGCTATTTTGAGGCAACTATGGATATTACCGAACTGTTAGCATTTAGTTCTAAGCAAGGCGCATCAGATTTACACCTCTCCGCCGGATTACCACCGATGATCCGGGTGGACGGCGATGTGCGTCGCATCAACCTGCCGCCGATGGAGCACAAGCAGGTGCACGGCCTCATCTATGAAATCATGAATGACAAGCAGCGCAAGGACTTCGAAGAACATCTGGAGACGGATTTCTCGTTCGAAGTACCCGGTGTTGCTCGTTTTCGTGTCAATGCCTTTAACCAGAATCGCGGTGCCGGTGCGGTATTTCGGACCATTCCCTCCAAGGTTTTAACCATGGAAGAGCTGGGCATGGGCCAGGTGTTTCGGGATATTGCCGCCACCCCGCGCGGCCTGTGTCTGGTAACTGGCCCAACCGGTTCGGGTAAATCGACCACGCTGGCGGCGATGATCGATTACATTAACGACAATAAGTACGAGCATATTCTCACCATCGAAGACCCTATCGAATTTGTCCACGAATCAAAAAAATGCCTGGTTAACCAGCGCGAGGTACACCGCGATACCCACAGCTTTACCCACGCCCTGCGCTCGGCACTGCGTGAAGACCCCGACATCATTCTGGTGGGCGAGATGCGAGATTTGGAAACCATTCGCCTGGCCTTGACCGCGGCCGAAACCGGCCACTTGGTATTCGGCACCTTGCACACTACCTCGGCCGCTAAGACCATTGACCGGGTGGTGGATGTGTTCCCGGCCGAAGAAAAGGCCATGGTGCGTTCGATGCTGTCAGAATCGTTGCAGGCGGTTATCTCCCAGACCCTGCTCAAGCGTCAAGAGGGCGGCCGGGTCGCGGCCCACGAAATTATGCGCGGCACCTCGGCCATTCGTAACCTGATTCGAGAAGATAAAGTGGCGCAGATGTATTCGGCGATTCAAACCGGTGGCTCGATTGGCATGCAGACTATGGATCAGTGTTTGGCGGATCTGGTCGATCGGCGTATTATTTCCCGGGATGTGGCGCGTGAAAAAGCCCGCATGCCAGAGAATTTTTAATCACTAAGCAATAGCAGGGCAGCACCCTGGGGAAGAAATATGGAATTTGAGCGTTTATTATCCATGATGGTAGAGAAGGGTGCTTCCGACTTGTTTATTACCGCCGGGGTGCCGCCGTCGATTAAACTGCACGGCAAGGTGGTGCCGGTAACCACCACTCCGCTGTCCCCGGAAAAAACCCGCGAGGTAGTACTGGGGGTAATGAACGAGCCCCAGCGGCAAGAGTTTATTGCCACCCACGAGCTTAATTTTGCCATCAGTGCTAGGGGCATTGGCCGTTTTCGGGTCAGCGCGTTTTACCAGCGCAACCTGGCCGGCATGGTGTTGCGGCGGATTGAAACCATTATTCCCAAAATTGACGATTTGGGCCTGCCGGCCATTATTAAAGACCTGGCCATGGTCAAACGCGGTTTGATTATTTATGTGGGTGCCACCGGCACCGGTAAGTCGACCTCGCTGGCGGCGATGATCGGCCACCGCAACGGCAACTCCAAGGGTCATATTATTTCCATCGAAGACCCGATTGAATTTATTCACCAGCACCAGGGTTGCATTGTTACCCAGCGCGAGGTCGGTATCGATACCGATTCGTTTGAGGTGGCCCTTAAAAACACCCTGCGCCAGGCGCCGGATGTGATTATGATCGGCGAGGTGCGCACCCGCGAAACCATGGAGCACGCGATTGCCTTTGCTGAAACCGGCCACTTATGCCTGTGTACCCTACACGCCAATAACGCCAACCAGGCGCTGGACCGAATTATTCATTTCTTTCCGGCCGACCGACACCCCCAGTTGTGGATGGATTTATCGTTAAACTTAAAAGCGATTGTGGCCCAGCAGTTAATTCCCACCCCCGATGGCAATGGCCGCCGGGCCTGCTTGGAGGTAATGTTAAATTCACCCCTGGCGGCGGATATGATTCGCAAGGGCGATGTGCACGAGCTAAAAGAGTTGATGAAAAAGTCCAACGAGTTGGGCATGCAGACCTTCGATCAGGCCCTGTACGAGTTGTACGATTCGGGCGAGATCACCTATGAAGACGCCCTCGCCCACGCCGACTCACCCAATGACCTGCGCTTGATGATCAAGCTCGGCTCGGAAACCGATGCGGATTACCTTTCCAATGTGGCGAACGAACTGTCATTGCAGGGCGAGGATAGCGACAATCGAGGTAACTTGTTTTAGTTTGTGATTTTGTGGCTTAGAGGTTTTTATTTAACCGCGGTTACAATCCTTGCCTTCGCTGTCGAGCCTTGTGTCGATACCGGTTTGGAGTGAGGGTTGTGCGGGCATCATGTTGCTAAAAGCTATTTTTATGGTCAGCACGCTTCAGAATTCTGCACATTGTAGAGCCTTGGGGTGGGAGGTGGGTTCTGGGGGCTTGGGAGGCATGGACGCCGGACGAGAGCTACATGGATGTATTTATGCGTTCCCCAGAACCCACCTCCCACCCCAAGGCTCGGCAGCGAAATCACGTTATCATTATAAGATATTGCAACAAGGACACATTAAAAACTAACCCTGCAACCAACTCTCTAAAATAATCCGCGCCGCAATAGAATCAATCGGCTGCTTGCTGTAATCCCCGCGGTGGCCTTGCTCGGCGGCTTGTTGTTTGGCTTCAAAACTCGATAGACGCTCGTCGACCATTTCTATCGCCACCCCGAAGCGCCCGTGCAGGCGGTTGCCGAATTTGCGCGCGCGCCGGCTCAGTTCGCTTTCGCTGCCGTCCATATTTAAGGGCAGGCCCACAAGTACTAGATCCGGTTGCCATTCTGTCAGGATCGCCTCAACCGCGTCCCAGTTGGGGACGCCGTCGCGGGCTTTGAGCGGGGGCAGTTCCTGGCAGGTGGCGGTAAGGCTATTGCCCTGGGCCAGGCCGATATTTTTTAGGCCGTAATCAAAAGCCAATAGGGTTTGGGCCATTAAGCGTGTCCAGCGGTATCGATCAGGGTCGCCGGGTCAAAGCCCAGTGAGGCCACTGCTCGCTCCCAGCGCTTGTCGATGGGGCAGTTAAAAATAATATCGGTATCCGCCTCGGCGGTGAGCCAACTGTTACGAACAATCTCAGTTTCGAGTTGATCGGCGCCCCAGCCGGAATAGCCCAGGCTGACCAGATACTGCCTGGGGCCTTTGCCCGCTGCAATAGAGCGCAGCATTTCCAGCGAGCCAGACAGGCCCACCTGTTCGTCAATGGTTTGAGAGGCGGCGTTGCTGAGCGGCTCGCCATCATTGCTGTGCAAGATAAAACCCTGCTCGGGTTTGACCGGGCCGCCGTACAGCACCTTGGTATCCAGCCGAATTTCCGACTCAATATTGACTTGCGCCAGCAATTGATCGAGGCCGGCACTGGTCTCGCGGTTGATCACAATACCCATGGCGCCCTCGGCGTCGTGGTGGCAAATATAGATCAGGGTGCGGCTGAAATTGGGGTCGTCCATACCGGGCATGGCAATCAAAAATTGATTGCTTAGGTTTAGTGCTTGCTTATCGGCCATGGTGTCGTGTCCTAGCGGCTGGTACTGAGGCCAGAGATTTCGAAATGCCAGGTGCGAATAATCTCTAACTTATCAGTAGTTTTGCGAATTTCCGGCGGAAATGGCGCATAGGGGGCGGCTAAATACACAATTTGCAAAGCGGCCCTGTCTAATAATTTATAGCCTGAGGAATGCAGTATCTCTACCTTATCGACATTGCCGTTCGGCAGTAAGGTAACGGCGGCGCGTAACGTGCCGGTAATATTTTGGCGCAGGGCTTCATCCGGGTAGTTGCGGTTGCCCACAAACTCTACCTTACTGGCCCATTTACTCAGGTACTCCGCATCCACCGAGGCGCGAGTGGCGACCGAGGTTAGCCGACGAATGCGCGGGCGCTTGGCGTAGGCCTGGCGCTGGCGCGCCAGCTTGGCGTGCAGGCTGGCAATTTCGGCACTGTGCTGCAACTGTTGCTTAGACAGGCCCTGACTTTTTTGTTTGTGCTGGGCTTTTTCCTGGCTTTTGCGCAATTGGCGGCTGCTCTGGCCAACCGTGGTAATCACTTTTTGTTTGCTGGGCGTGTGCTCGGCCAGCAGCTCCTGGGGCGGCGGGCTAATTTCGTTAACCTGGGTGGCGGCCATGGGCGCCTGCTTGTCGACGGTAAGCTCTTTAACTTGTTGCTCAGTGCCGCTGGCTTGTTGGTTGTGCTGGGCCAAAAAATCAGCTTGCTCTGGTGTGCGCTCGTCTTTATGGGTGGCTAGGGTAATATTGAGCGAGGCCGAGGCCTTGGGCTTGAGGTCGATTTCAAAGGTCAGGCCGATAATCAGCAGGGCGTGCAGTGCCGCCGCCACAAAAGCAGTAAAGAACAGGCGGTCGTTACTGCTGGCTGGGTTGGCGGCGGCGTTAGACATGGGCACAGTATAACAAGCGTTGGCTGCTCTAGGCTGCTAAACGCTTGGCAATTGCTGCCATCAAGCGCTGGCCAATGGCGGTGTCATAGGCGGCGTCGATCTCGCGCAGGCAAGTGGGGCTGGTGACATTGATCTCGGTAAGGTAATCGCCGATCACATCCAGGCCCACAAATAGCAGCCCCTTGTCTTTTAAGCTGGGGGCAATCTGCCTGGCAATCCACCAGTCGCGCTCGCTCAGCGGCTGGGCCACGCCACGGCCGCCGGCGGCGAGGTTGCCGCGGGTCTCGCCCTCGGCGGGGATACGGGCCAGACAGTAGGGCACCGGCTCGCCGTCGACCACCAAGATACGCTTATCGCCGTTGCTGATATCGGGGATAAACTTCTGCGCCATGATGGTTTCCTGGCCAAAGCGGGTCAGGGTTTCCAGAATCACCCCAATATTGGGGTCGTCGGCGCGACAGCGGAAGATGCCGGCACCGCCCATGCCGTCCAAGGGCTTAAAGATTACATCGCCGTGCTCGGCGTGGAACTCCCGCAGCTGTTGATCGTTGCGGCTGACCAGTACCGGCGGGCAGCACTGGGGGAACTGGGTGGCAAATACCTTCTCATTGCAGTCGCGCAGGCTCTGGGGCTTGTTAACCACCAGGGTGCCGGCGCGCTCGGCCGCCTCCAGGATATAGCTGGAGTAGATAAACTCCGAGTCGAACGGCGGGTCTTTGCGCATTAAAATCACGTCCAGCTCGGCCAGGGGGGTGGGTGTTGGCTCACCCAGTTCGAACCATTTTTCGGGCTGGGCAAATACCTGCAGCGGCCGCAGCAGGGCCTTGGCCTCGCCTTGATCTAGGTAGAGGTCGGCCTGCTCCATATAAAACAGCTCCCAATCGCGCTCGGCTGCCGCCAGCAACAGACCAAGGGTGGTGTCTTTTTTGTAGCTGATTTGGGCAATGGGGTCCATTACCACGCCGAGTTTGACGCGCATTCTTTGGCCTCGCGATGGCTAAAAGTAAAAGGCCAAAGAATAAGAACTTAAGACACATTAAGCAAACCCTGTTTTGCGTCAATGCCCTATCAGATTTGCACGTTAAAGTGTCGCTTAAACCAATTTGTCGACATTTTGACCGGCCAGCCCCAAAAGGCCGGGCTGAGATTGAGCAAATTGCCTGGGGCGCCTCTGAATAACTCGATGATGCTCAGCGGGATCCTAAAGCCTTCAGCTGCAAGGCCTGGGTGTCACCGAGTTATTCAGAGATGCCCCTATCTCGATGTGGCTTAGATCTCATCTGTGTGAGGTTTTGCTTATCTATATCAATAGGTTATGGATAAAAGCTAGGAAACATGTTAAAAATCGATTGATTAGTTGTAAGATACGCTTATCAGCCCTTTTCCTTAGAAATGGTGGCGCAGTGAACTACCCGGTATTAACAGGGGCGGGCACAGATAAGCAATACAGTTCCGCTGCGGCGGCAAACTAACAAGATAAATTCAAAGGTCACACTCCAATGGATGTAGATTTTGAAAGCCTGACGGTAATGGTTATCGACGATAGCAAAACCATTCGTCGCACCGCCGAGACCCTGCTTAAAAAAGCAGGCTGCGCCGTGGTGACAGCCACAGATGGGTTTGATGCCCTGGCCAAGATAGCCGATAACCGCCCGGATATTATTTTTGTCGATATTATGATGCCGCGCCTCGACGGTTATCAAACCTGTGCTTTGATTAAAAACAACAGTCAGTTTAAGGCGACGCCGGTAATCATGTTGTCCAGCAAAGACGGCCTGTTCGACAAGGCCAAGGGGCGCATTGTGGGTTCTGATGAATATCTGACCAAACCGTTCAGCAAAAGTGAATTAATTGGCGCAATTGAATCCCAGGTTCGCCTGGCCAGCGCTTAATATTGGCATAACAAAAGGCCTGTTTTGGGGGGTGTTGATGGCAACCGTACTTATCATTGATGATTCGCCGACTGAGACGCATAAGCTGTCGGGAATATTGAGTAAACACGGGCATTCAGTGATCACGGCAGAGACCGGTGAGCTGGGTATGGACAAGGCCAAGGCCGAACGTCCCGATGTGGTGCTGATGGATATCGTAATGCCGGGCCTGAATGGTTTTCAGGCGACTCGCCAGTTAACCAAAGCGCCTGAGACCGCCGGTATTCCGGTGATTATTGTCACCACTAAAGACCAGCAGACCGATAAAGTCTGGGGCATGCGCCAGGGCGCTAAAGCCTATTTAACCAAGCCGATTGAGGAGCAGGTCTTACTCCAGACCATCTCCGAAGTAATGGCCTGAGGGGAAACACCATGACGGCAGTCGCCAGTGCTTTTGATGCCCTTGCCGAGTTGGCCCTTACGGCCCGCGCCGGTGGCTCGGAGCTGACCGCCGAGGCTCAGGCCCAGTGGAGTGGTATTGGCTTTTCCCTGTTCGGCAAACACTTTATCGCCCCGGTGGGCGAAATCTCAGAAATGTTAGAAATACCGCCCTCGACCCGCCTGCCCGGTGTGCAGCCCTGGGTTGTGGGGGTTGCCAATGTGCGCGGCCGGCTTTTACCCATTTTTGATATGGCCGAGTTTTTTGGCGGTAAACTGGGCGCTTCCCGGCGTCAGCACCGGGTGCTGATCCTTGAGCGCGATAATATTTACGCCGGCTTGATCGTTGAGCAGGTATTGGGTATGCAGCACTTTGCCCCCGAGACCTTTCACCAGCAGGTCGATGGCGAGTACGGCCAAATGCAGCACTGCCTGGCAGGTTCGTACCGTTTACCCGAAGGCAGCTGGCAGGTGTTTAGCACCGCCAAATTAATTGAAGACCCGAGATTTGCCAACGCCGCCCGCGGTTAGTGGCAACGAATTAAGGCCCCCTGGGGGCTCGTATTTGACTGATGCAATAGGTCGGGAGCGCCTAGCATGAAAAATGATTCGAAAAACTTCACCCTGAGCGTCCGCAGTAACCCCTTTATGGCGGCGTTGGTGGCTGCCCTGGTGGCGTCACTGGTGGCGATGGCGGTGGCATTTTATATGCTGCAGCGCTTTGCCGGCCAAGACCAAGAGCAGCTGCAGCTGTCAGCCGAGCTGCGGGCCCTGTCCTATCGTTTGACCGCGCTGTCCCAGGATGCCACTTCCGGTGATGAAAAGGCCTTTGCCGAACTGTCAAACGTAGTGGGCTCGATGGACACTACCTGGCAGAGCCTGCGCAGTGAAGACAGCTCCACCATGATGGCGGCCCAATACGCTGCCTTCGACACGGTGTGGAAACGGGTAAAAAGCAACTCGCGCACTATTGTTAGCAACAAAGACACCATTATCTTCCTCAACGATGTGGCCAACACCCTTAACCAATCACTGCCGGAACTGCAGGCCGAGCACAATAATATTGTCGAAATTCTACTGGAGAGCAACGCCCCGGCGGATCAGGTGGCGGTCGCCCAGATGCAATCCTGGCGGGCCGAGCGTATCGGTCGTAACGTGGATAAAATGCTGCGCGGTGGCGATGATGCAATGGCATCCGCCGATCAGTTTAACCTCGATGCTAACTTGTTCGGTAAAGTACTGACCGGCATGAGCCAGGGCGATGTGGCGATGAGCATCTCCAAGGTAACCGACAGCCACGCGGTAGAAAGTTTGGGCGAGATTAAAGAGCTGTTCGATTTTGTAAGCTCCTCGGTAAAAGAAATTTTTGAAGCCTCGCCCGCGCTGTTTAAGGCGCGCCAGGCCGCCGATGCCATGCTCGACGATTCGCCAGTGCTGCTGGAAACGCTGAGTGACCTAACCGACGGTATTGCTTCAGCCGCCGACCAGCGCCAACCCAATAACACCACCATCGCTATTATCGCCCTGGTCGGCGTAATCCTATTGATTGTTATCGGTGTGCAACTGCTGAGCGCTTCGCGCAATCGCCTGGAGGAAACCAACGAGGCCAACGAACGTAACCAGCAAGCTATTTTGCGACTGCTGGACGAACTGGCCGGCCTTGCAGACGGTGACTTAACCACCTCGGCCACAGTAACCGAGGATTTTACCGGGGCCATTGCGGACTCGGTCAACTACGCCATTGACCAACTGCGCATTCTGGTTTCGCGCATTAACGAAACCTCGGTCAGCGTATCCTCGGCAGCCCAGGGTACCCAGCAAACCGCGTTGCACCTGGCTGAGGCCTCTGAACACCAGGCCCAGGAAATTGCCGGCGCCTCGGCGGCGGTAAATGAAATGGCGGTCACCATTGATCAGGTATCGGTTAACGCCGCTGAATCAGCGGGCGTTGCGGAGCGTTCGGTAACCATTGCAAACAAAGGCTCCGAGGTGGTACAGGATACCATCCGCGGCATGGATACGATTCGCGAGCAGATTCAGGATACCTCCAAGCGAATTAAACGCCTGGGTGAATCGTCCCAAGAGATTGGTGATATCGTTAGCTTGATTAACGACATCGCCGACCAGACCAACATTCTGGCATTGAACGCCGCTATTCAGGCCTCGATGGCCGGTGACGCAGGTCGTGGTTTTGCGGTGGTTGCGGATGAGGTACAGCGTCTTGCAGAACGCTCGGCTGCGGCAACCAAGCAGATTGAGGGCCTGGTAAAAGCGATTCAGAACGATACCAATGAGGCGGTAACCTCGATGGAACAAACCACTTCTGAAGTGGTTAAAGGTGCGCGCCTAGCACAGGATGCAGGTGTGGCACTGGAAGAAATTGAAAACGTATCGTCCAACTTGGCGGAATTGATCCAGAGTATTTCGAACGCCGCTCGCCAGCAGGCCTCCTCGGCCGGCCACATCTCAAACACCATGAATGTGATTCAGGAAATCACCTCACAGACCTCTGCCGGTACCGGTGCCACCGCTCAGTCGATTGGTAATTTGGCCGATATGGCCACCGACCTGCGCGATTCGGTAGCGGGCTTTAAACTGCCCGAAGAGCTGCGCGTAAACCTAGCCGAGCAGGAAGGTGATGTGGTGTTTAGTGCGAGCGATGACGAAGAACTTGAAATTAGCTTGGATGACGTCGGTGAACTGGACGAGAGTTTGGACGAAGAGCAGGGCTACCTTGAGGTGGCCGTTAAATAATAATTTGCTACCGTCAAAACAAACCGTATGTCTTGGTCGCTAAAGGTATCGCCGGGGCTCGACCAGCTGCAGTTTAACCGCTGGCGAAAACTGCTGGAGCAACGCACGGGCATTGATCTGGGCGAGCAGCTGCGCAGCTTACTGCAAGTGCAAATTAACCGGCGCATGAGCGCGTTGGGCTGCGCCAGCTACGACGAGTATTACGATCTTATTCAGGCTGGTGTGGGTGGTCGCTTAGAGCAGACCCTGCTGATTGAAAACCTGGTGGTCAAGGAAACCCGGTTTTATCGGCACCGCCCCTCGTATGACTTTGTCGGTGCACAATTTAAAGAGTTTTTGCAGCGCTCGCAGACGACCGGCGAGCGCAACTGCTTTGATGTTTGGAGCTTGGGTTGCGCCAGTGGCGAAGAGGCCTACTCGCTGGCGATTTGCCTAGAGCAGCAGCTGGCTGAGTTTGCGCCCGCAGTTGCCGCTGCTGATAACTACAGTATTGTGGCGACCGATATCAGCCACCGGGCGATTCAGCGGGCCAGGGCTGGAGCTTACCCGCTGGCGCGGCTGGCGCCGCTCGATGAGCAGCAGCGGCAGCGTTATTTTGACCCCCAGGGGGATGGCACAATGCGGGTTAAACCCGCTTTGGCTCGAAAAATTTGTTTTAGCCAAGCTAATATAATTGAGATAAACAAACAGCCGTCAATGGCAATGGATTTAGTGTTTACTCAGAATATGTTGGTGTACTTTCGCAAGCCGCAGCGGCTGCGAATTTTGGATTTTATAGCTCAGCGCCTCAATATCGGAGGCCATTTAGTGCTGGGCCTAGGAGAGGTAACCCAGTGGCACAACCGACAGATGCAGCTGCTCGATGTCGACGGTGCCCAGGTTTACCGGCGCAGTTAATACAGTATTGGGGAAGCTTCCCACGATGGAAGAGAAAACAGATCTAACGGCTTTGGATTGGGTGCTGGGCGAAATTGCCGAGTCCCTCAATCAATCCCAGCAGGCTCTCGAAGCCTATATGGCCAATGCCGATGACGCTACCCAGCTGCGCTTTTGCCTGACCCATTTGCACCAGGTCTACGGCAGCTTGCAAATGATCGAGCTGGAGGCCCCGGCGATGTTGGCCGGCGAGATGGAACGGCTGACACAAGAGATGCTCGACGGTGCGGTTACCACCGAAGAATCCGTCGCCAAACTATTGATGCGGGCAATTGTGCAGCTGCCCCTGTACCTGCAACAAATTAAACGCGAACAAAAATTCCATTCGGCCTCGGTATACCCTTTAGTTAATGAGCTGCGGTCGGCCCGAGGCGACTCGCTGATTATTGACGCGGTGGGCTTTAACCCCAAGCTGGATATGCTGCAGCAAAGCAGCGGCATGGCCCCCAAGTTAGTCAAACAGCCCGATCATTTTTTACAGGTGGCCAAAAAGCTACAGCAGATGTTTCAATTTGCTGCGGCCAGCGCCCTGCGTGGAATCGACTTAAAACAAAACCGCGAATACCTTAAAAAAGTCTTCCTGCGTTTAAAGAGTATCAGTCAGGCCAGTCCGCGCCTAGCCCAGTGGCAAATTGCAGAGGCCTGGCTGGATGGCATAGACAACGAAGAACTCAGTGGCGGCCTGGCCGTGCGTGCGCTAATGCGCCATTTGCACCGGGATATAAAACTGTTGTCGCAGCAAGGCATTAAAGCCCTGGCCGTACCAGCCAGCAATGAGTTGCTGCGCACACTTTTGTTTTATGTGGCCTGTAGCAGCGCCGAGAGTGAGGCAATTGCCCTGGTCAAACAGCGCTACCGCTTAGATCAGGCCTTTGGTGAGCCGGGCCACAAGGGTTTTGGTGAACTGGCCGAACCTGAATTTGACACGGTAGCTTCGGTTACCAAGGCGTTAAAAGAAGAGCTGGACGAGATCAAGCAAACCCTGGAAAAGTTCAGTGGCAATAGCACTGACTACAGCAGCTTGGAAGAGGTGCTGCCGGTGTTTCAACGGGTCGCCGATACCATGACAGTAATGGGCATTAATGAATTGCCCGAGCGCATTAAAGCGGTAGGGGCTGAGTTAAAGCAAGGCTTAAATAGGGCCACACTGAAGCCGGCGCAACTGATGCCGATGGCGGAGCAAATACTGCAGCTAGAACAACAGCTAGAGGCGATTGCCGCCTCGGGCCGGCTGCAGAATAAAGTTGACCAGCAAACCCTTAACGCACTGCGCATTAACGATGCCCAGCAAGCGGTGGTGGCAGAGGCCTATTTGGGGCTGGAGCAAGTCAAACAATCTATCGTTGATTATCTCTCCTCCCAGTGGGAGAGCGAGCACCTGGCCGGCACCCCCGCGCTGCTAAAAGAAATCGCCGGTGGTTTGGGCATTATTCCGCTGCAGCGAGCGGCCAATATTCTCTATACCGCCGCCTGTTATGTGGAAGATAAATTACTCAGTGGCGATGCTGGTGCCCCCCAGTGGGTCGAGCTGGATACCTTGGCCGATACCATCTCCAGCGTTGAATACTATTTGGAAATGCTAAAGAGTAGCATTGCCAGTACCGATGACAACCAACTGCAGATGGCCGAGGACAGTCTGGCCAAGCTCGGCTACAACGTTGCCGAGCTACAGCACGTTAGTAGCGAGCAAGCAGCAGCACCCGAAGCATCGAATTTTGGTGGCACAGCGGCGCCCTTATTGAGTGTTGTTGAAACCGAGCCGACGCCAGCTGCACAAGTTTCCGAGGTGAATCCACAATGCAGCCCAGAGCCTGAGCCGGTTGCAGAAGCCCAGCCCGAGGACGATGAGGTTGACGAAGAGATCCGCGAGATCTTTATCGAAGAGGCGGGTGAAGTGATTGAAGCCATTGGCGAATACTTTCCCCGTTGGGCGGCAGATTTTAATGACAGTGAGGCGCTGGCCGAATTCCGCCGCGCGTTCCACACCCTCAAGGGCAGTGGCCGCCTAGTTAAGGCGGAGCAGATAGGCGAGCTGGCCTGGTCGGTTGAGAATATGCTCAACCGGGTTATGGATGGTGCGATTGAGGCGAACCAGCAGCAGGCCAGTTTAATACAGCAGGTGCAAGCCCTACTGCCGGCGATGGTCGAAGCCTTTGCCGATGGTCGTCAGGCTGAGCCCGCAGAAGAGATAGCACAACTGCAGGCTTGGGCCGGGCAGCTTGCGCAAAACCAAACCCCCGAGGCTATGTTGGCAGCGGTGACCGAGGCTGGCACTGCTGCGCCGGTAGCAGGGGAAACCGAAATAGATGAAGAGCTGGAAGAGCAGTACCAGCTGTGGGATATTTTCGTCTCTGAGGCTGAGTCGCACCTGGCCGTGGTGAAGAGTTTTACCGATCGCCAATGCGCAGTGGCGCCATTATTCGAAGCGCCGCCGGACCCATTTCAACGCGCCTTGCACACCCTTAAGGGCAGCGCTCATATGGCCGCGGTTACTGAAGTGGCCGAAATTGCCACCCCGCTGGAGGGCTTGGCCAAGGAAATGCGCAACTATCAGGTTGTATTAAACCAAGATAGTTTGCAGCTGTTTATCGATGCCCATGACCGCATCAAAGCAGCGTTGGCGCAAATCAATGCGCGCGAGCCCATTGTTATAGAAGATAAAGAGCTGTTATTGGCGCGCGTCGCCGAACAGTACGATCTTAATGTTGGCCACCTAATCCATCAAGAGCAAGATTCGCCCCTGGGCTTTGCCGACCCGGCCAAGCTGGTGGCCTTTATGGCCGAGGGTATGGACCTGTTGCTGGATGCAGACCGTTTGATGGTTAGCTGGCGCAGCGGTGCGCCCAAGCCCGATGTCGCCGCCATCAGGGCCGAGCTACAGGCCTTGCATCGCGCTGCCGAAGAGGCGCGCCTGCCCCAGGTGGCACAGATTAGTGCGCAGCTAGAAAAAGTGTACCTGGCTATTCCGGCGCAGAGCGAAACAATAGACAGCGCCATATGCCAACACTTAGAGAGCGGCCACGAAAAAATTCTGGATATGCTCGATGCGGTGGCCGCTACCCAAGAGTTGCCCGAAGCCGGTGAAGCGCTGCTCAATACCTTGGCAACGGACGCCCAACAGCTGGCTACTGAAGCAGAAGCGCCCGCGGCTGAGATAGAAGCGCTCACAGCTGTGTCAGAAGAACCCGCCGCCGAGCCCGAACAAGCCGGCGCACAGACAGCGGTCGAGACAGACGAAGCTGGCGCCGAGACGCTAGCGCGGTTGGCCGAAGTCGAGCAGCTTTCCCAGGTTGAAGTGCCCGCAGCAATTGCTGCGCCCGAGGCCGAGCTAGAGCAGCCTCAAGCACAAGACGCTGACGCGACCGATGTCACGGCCGAAACGCTGGAGCGTGATGAGGACCTAGACCCAGAGATTCTCGCCATCTTCTATGAAGAGGCCGATGAGCATATTGAAGAGATTGAAGAGGCGGTGCACCAGTGGGAAGAAACTCCCGGCCAAACCCAGCACGCCGATGAGCTCAAGCGAATATTGCACACCCTCAAAGGTGGTGCACGCCTGGCTGGTTTGATGGGCCTGGGCCAGCTGGCCCACGATTTTGAAACCTATCTGATTCACCAGGGCGATAGCGCCGCCAAAGACCCGAGCTTTTTTGAGCGGGTGCACAGCTTTCAAGACCGGGTGATTCGCGGTATTAAAGCCAGCCCCGGGCAAGCGCCAGCTAAAGAGCCCGAAGCAGCGCCGGCGCTGGAAGTTGCCGAGCCCGAAGCCCCCACCGAAGTAGCGACCATTGACGCCGAACAGGTACAAATGCGCACCCAGGCACCGGTACAGGGTGAAAATACGCCGCTTCACGTACAGCGCAGTATGCCCCAGGAAGTGATAAAGGTACCCGCCGACCTGATTGAAGATTTGGTTAACCTAGCCGGTGAGACATCAATTAGCCGTGGCCGGATGGAGCAACAGGTTTCCGATTGGAGTGGCTCTATCGATGAAATGAACGCAACTATTTTGCGTTTGCAAGAACAGCTGCGCCGGCTCGACATTGAGACCGAGGCACAAATATTGTTCCGCCAGGAACAGCTGCAGCAACACGAAGACTTCGACCCGCTGGAAATGGACCGCTACTCACAGTTGCAGCAACTGTCGCGCTCCCTGGCTGAGTCGGCTTCGGATTTGATGGATTTAAAAAACACTCTCGGCGACAGTGCCCGGGATGCGGAACAGCTGCTGTTGCAGCAGTCGCGCATTAATACCGACCTGCAAGAGGGCCTGATGCGCTCGCGCATGGTACCTTTCTCGCGCATGGTGCCGCGCTTGCGGAGGATTGTGCGCCAGGTATCTACCGAACTTGGCAAACACGTTAACCTGCAGATGGAAAACGTAGAGGGTGAACTGGACCGATCGGTGCTTGAGCGCATGGTTACGCCGCTGGAGCATATGCTGCGCAATGCGGTCGACCACGGTATTGAATCGGCCGCCGAGCGCAGTGCCAAAGGTAAACCCTCTGAGGGCCGAATTGTTATCAGCCTTTCCCGCGAGGGTGGCGATGTGCTACTGCGTTTGGCCGATGACGGTCGCGGCATCAGCTTAGACAAGGTAAAAGCCAAGGCGATTGAGCGCGGTATGATGAGCCCCGATGCCAATCTGAGCGACCGCGAGATTATGCAGTTTGTGGTGCAAGCTGGCTTCACCACCGCCGAGTCGGTTACCCAGATCTCCGGTCGTGGTGTGGGCCTGGATGTGGTCTCCAGTGAGATTAAACAACTGGGCGGTTCGGTTACTATTAACTCCCAGGAGGGGCAGGGCACCGAGTTTTTAGTTCGCCTGCCGTTCACCGTGTCGGTAAACCGCGCCCTGATGGTACAGATTGGTGATGATTCTTATGCACTGCCGCTCAATACCATTGAGGGTATTGTGCGAGTCAGCCCATTTGAGCTGGAGCATTACTACCAAGACCCCCAGTCGCGCTTTGAATACGCCGGTGAAAACTACAAGGTGCGCTATCTGGGCGAGATGTTGGGCACTGGTGCCCAACCCAAATTAGAAGATCAAATCCTGCCCTTGCCGGTTGTATTGGTGCGCACCTCCGAGCATGTGGTGGCTATCCAGGTGGATACCTTGATGGGCAGCCGAGAGATTGTGGTAAAAAGTCTTGGTCCACAGTTTGCGGGGGTGCAGGGTTTGTCTGGTGCCACCGTAATGGGTGATGGTAGCGTGGTGGTGATTATCGATCCGGTGGCGCTGATTCGTCGGCAGGAGGCCCTTAGTTATCAGCCCCAGCTATTGCCAGAGCAGGCCAGTGCATCACTGGATAGCGACGAAATTACGGTGATGGTGGTGGATGACTCGGTAACCGTGCGCAAGGTAAGCAGCCGTTTCTTAGAGCGCCAAGGCTATCGGGTAATTACTGCTAAAGATGGTATGGAAGCGCTGAAAGTACTGCAGGACGAAATTCCGGCCATTATGCTGCTGGATATTGAAATGCCGCGCATGGATGGTTTTGAAGTGGCCAAAAATGTGCGCTCCAGCCGCCGCCTGCAAGATTTGCCAATTATTATGATCACTTCGCGCACCGGTGAAAAGCACCGGGATAGGGCGATGGAGTTGGGGGTAAACCGCTATATGGGCAAGCCCTACCAAGAAGAGGCACTGCTTGAGAATATTAACGACCTGATTGGTGTGGTGCCGCGCGCCCAAGAGCAACAGGCTTGAGTATGAGTTCAGAGTTCGCTTTAAGTATCGGCCTGATTGCCGATCAGCCGTCCCAGTTACAGCGCATGCGCCAGATGCTCAACAAGCTTGGTTCTGAGCCTGAGCTGAGCCTGTTACTGGCCCAGCAAGATTGGCCCCAGTGGCAGCCTCCGCGTGAGGTGCAGGCCTGGCTGGTTTGTGTGGATTTAGAAAACTCAGACCACACCGATTTTGAAGACTGGTTGGCCGAACGGGATGAGGTGGTGATTCTCGCCGATGAAGAAATTCCCAGCCCCTCTAGCCCCAGCCACCGCGTGTGGCTAGAACGCTGGCAGCGCAAACTGCTGCAACTGGCGCAGGCCCAGCCGAGCAGCGTGCAATGGCCCGGCCAGCTGTGGCTATTGGCCGCCTCTACCGGCGGGCCCGATGCGGTGGCGGAGTTTTTAAGTGAGTTGCCGGCCGATCTCGATGCCGCTTTTGTGTATTTGCAGCATGGGCGACCCGAGGCTGAGCCCAATACCCTGGCGGTGTTAAACCGCCACAGCAAGTTACCGATTAGGATGGCGCGCCCTGGTGAGGCGATTGCACCAGCCCAGGTTTATATGGTGGCGGCGGCCGAGGCTATCGCCCTTAATAGCCAGGGTTGTTTTGTCAGCGAGGGCAAACCCTGGCTGGCCGGGCCCGCCCCCAATGCGGACCAGTTTATTCACGCCGCAATACATCGCTTGGGTCCGGCCGACAAAACCAGTTTGGGGATGATCGTGTTCTCGGGCATGGGCGAGGACAGTGCCGCCGCCTGCCGCTTTGCCCAGCGTTGGGGCTGCAAGGTTTGGGCGCAAAGCCCAGACAGCTGTATTAGCCCTTATATGCCCAGTGCTGCGCTGCAAACCGGTTGTGTGTCTTACAGTGCTAGCCCACGCGGTTTGGCCCAGCGTTTGTTAAATGAATTGGTTCTGGGCGACGATATAGAGGCCCAGTTAGTGGGCGGCTAAGCTCTAGCAAGATTTGGTAGCGACAGTATGCAACAGTTACAACAGCAAAAACCCACTGAAGTACCCACACTGGTGGTGCCCGTAGCCGGCTTTACCCTGTTACTGCCGACGGTATCGGTGGCAGAGATGGTGCCGTATCGCAAATCTCGTTTTTTACCTGAAAAAACGACTGGGCCGCTCAGTGGTTATTTGGGCCGTTACGAGTGGCGCGATCAGCAAGTGCCATTACTATCGTTTGAAGAACTAAACGGCCTGCCCCGGGGCGAGGTGTCCGGCTATAATCAGGTGGCCATTATCAATGCCACTGGGGTGGATAAAAATTTGGCCTATGTAGCGCTAATCGCCCAGGGTATTCCTCACCTAATGCGCATTACCCCAGCGACCATCACGCCAAGTGAAGATGCGCCGGAGTTGCCCTTTGTCACAATGACGGTGGTGGCTGAGGGGCGGGAGGCGGTGATTCCCGATGTGGCGGCACTGGAACGCGAGGCTTTAGGACAGCTAGGGCACTGAGCCAGGTCCTAGAGGTTCTGCGAGATGTAAGCTTGAAGGGTAGGGGGTACTTTCGCCGTAAATGACTTTAGGACCGGGCGAGTAACTTAAAAATCTCCCCAGCGCTGTTGCAGCAAACTTAAGGCGACTATCGGCGCTGTCTCGGTGCGTAAAACTCGTGGCCCCATGGTTAGGCCCTTAAATTCTTGCTGGCGTGCCCGTTCAATTTCCTGCTCGCTTAAACCACCCTCGGGGCCAATCAGCAGCATGGCGCTGTTGTCGGCTAGTTTATAATCGCCGAGGCCGGCACTGTCTCGATGATGCATAACCAGTTTAAGGCCGGCGACCGCTTGGCTTAAGAAATCGTCTATTTTTTGAACCGGGTTAAGTGCTGGCAGACGGCTGCGGCCGCACTGCTCGCAGGCGCTAATAATTATTTGTTGCCAGTGTTTGTGTTTTTTTTCCAGCCTGGGGCCGCTGAGTTTAACTTCGGTGCGGCTAGTAAACAGAGGGCTGATTTCACTAACCCCCAGTTCTGTGGCCTTTTGCAGTACCCAGTCCATACGCTCGCCCCGGGAGATACCAATGGCCAAGTGGGTATGCAGAGGGGATTCGCCTTGTGCGCTGTAACTCTTGGTAATCTTTACACGGGTGACTTTTTTACCTGTCTCATTAATAATAGCGAGATATTCATTGCCCGTTCCATTAAATAGTACTAGTTCCCGACCGGCGCTCATCCGCAGCACTCGGCTTATATGGTGGGATGGCCCCTCTTCCAGCTCGACTTCGGCCGCATTTTGTAGGTCTTGGGGGGTATAGATTCTGGGTACGCGCATAGAATTAGATGGATTTAGCGATTTCAGATGATATAAGCGCCAGCTTTGTCGGTGAGGTCGTAATAGTAGCAGATAAGTCGTTATAGATAAGTAGAAATCGAGAGGTCCATGAAAGCGTCGCTGTTAATAGTTGAAGATTGCGAAGCCACCCGCGAGCGAATGGAAAATGCCATTATCGAGGGGGGAGAGTATCGCTTAGTGGGGTCGGTGGGTTCTTTTAAAGCGGCCCAGGCATTATTGGAAAGCGCTGCACCGGATATTCTGCTGACCGATTTAGACCTGCCCGATGGCAATGGTATCAATCTAATAAAAATGTTGAGTCTGCCACATATAACCACCCAGCTGGCGATTGTAATCACGGTTTTTGGCGATGAGGAGCATGTGATTAAAGCCTTGCGCGCGGGTGCCTCGGGCTATTTGTTAAAAGATGATGACTTTATTGAGATCAATAGTGCAATCGGTCAAATGCGTGATGGTGGAGCGCCCATCAGCCCCGGTGTGGCGCGCTTTTTATTGCAAGAGTTAAGCCCTGCACCTAAGCGCCAGGAAGACAGACCAGTGGGCTTAAGCGAGCGCGAAAACGAGATTCTACTGTTGGTGAGCAAGGGCTATACCTCCAAAGAAATCGGCAATATGCTCAATGTCTCTTTTCACACGGTCAACGCCCACGTAAAAAATATCTATAAAAAACTGGCTGTCACCAATCGCACCGGCGCCATTTATGAGGCCACCAAAAAAGGCATTATCTAAGGTTTTATTATGTCTAAACCCCTGTATTTGACTGCGTTGTTATTGGCTAGCCAGGCACAGGCGGTAGATGAAATCTTAGAGTTTGAGCTTCCTTTAGTTGTCAGTGCCAGCCGCATCACCCAAACCGCCCTTACCAGCCCTGCGGCTATTACGGTGATCGATAAGCATATGATTGCCGCCAGCCCCTATAACGATATTGCCGACCTCTTGCGCCTGGTGCCGGGTTTTCAGGTGGCCAAGGCCGATGGCCGAACATTTTCGGTTAACTCTCACGGCGGTGGTTGGGAATACGCCAACCGCATGCAGGTGCTAGTAAATGGCCGCTCGACTTATTTGCCCACGCTGTCGGTGGTTGATTGGGATAATTTGGGTGTGCATATTCAGGATATCGAGCGAATTGAAATAGTGCGCGGGCCCAGCGCCTCGGCCTACGGCTCCAACTCATTCTCTGCGGCCATCAATATTATTACTAAGGCCGCTGCTATCGATGAGGCCTATAACATCAGCACCCGAGTGGGCAATAACGGCGAGCGTGAAGTGCTGGGTCGCTATGCTGGCCGCAGCGAGCAAATGGACTACCGCCTGAGCCTGTGGAAGCGACGCAATAATGGCCTGGATAGTTTTCACGACTTTCGAGACCACAACAACTTCTCTTTTAGTGCTCGTACAGATTTGCGCGAGCGGGGCGAGCTGGATGTCGAGTTCAACCTGTTTAAGGGCAAGACCGGAGCCGGTGAGTTTGATTTGCTTGAGCGAGTTGACCGGCAGGTGCAAGGGTTTGGGGCCAAGGTTGCCTGGGCGAAAAACGTCAGCGCCAGCGAAGAGCTAAAGCTACAGCTCTACTATAACTACCGCAATGATGATGACCTGAGCCAAACCATCCCTCTGGCCGACATTTTCGGGGTATCCCAGCAGGTGTTTGAAGCGATTACCGGCGCCGATGATGTGGTGTATCGCACTGGCTATAACACCCACCGGGCTCGGCGGCTGGATTTTGAAACCCTATACAGCTGGTTTAAGGACTCTGGCTTTAAAGCGGTTGCAGGCCTCGGCATACGTCAAGATTTTCTCAAAAGTGTTTCCTACTTCCCTCAAAAAGGCGAGGTAGAGGAAACCAGTTTGCGCGGCTTTGCCAATGTCCAACAACCCCTGTTAAAGGGGCTGCTGCTCAATGCCGGTGTGCTGTATGAGCTGCCCGGTGATGACAGCGGCCACTGGTCGCCCCGTTTAAGTCTTAACTGGAGCTTTCAGCCTCAGCAAAGTTTTCGGATGAGTGTGTCTAAGGCCTACCGCATGCCGTCTTTGCTTGAGGCCAACTTTTTTACCGAGACTCGTTTAAGTAACGGTTTTATAGTGGATAAACGCTATTATACGGATCGGGATATCTCCGCCGAACAACTACTGAGTTACAGTTTGGGCTACCAGGGTAAATACCGAGCCTGGCAGTGGGAGCTCAATTTGTACAAGGAAGAGTACGACCATATGATCGATTATGTGATCGATTATAATATTATGGACCTCGCCCAGGATCACGCCTCTCGGGTTGGTAATTACGATAGTTATGACGCCTACGGTGTCGAAGGCGAAGTAATATACCGGCCCCAGCTGGATCAATTTATTCGCCTGCACTTTAATCGCGGTAAAAGCCTGCAGAAATCACTGCACCGTTTTAACTACAACGGTGTGCCCGAACGTTATCGCTACTACCGCGATCGAGCGCCAGAGAACAGTGTGGGTCTGCTCGCGGTACACAAGTTTGGTGCCTGGCAGTTTAGCCTCGGCGCTCAGTATATGGGGGCGGTGCACTGGGACGGCTTCGGCGATCGGGTAAAATCCTATAGCCGCTACGATGCCAGTGTGCAGCGTTACTGGGCAATCGGTCAGCAGCAACTCAAGCTTAAGCTCGGCGCCCTGAGTTTTGGTGGTCACTACCACGAGTTTCATCGTGAGCTGGAAGTAAAACCCGAATACTACCTAAGCCTGTGCTTGAGCGGTCGCGAATGAAACCCTGGTTCTGTGTTTTACTGTTGAGCTGCAGCGCGCTGCTGCCACAGTGGGTCAGTGCCGATGTCTTGTTGTTATTACCCAATCGCCAGCCCTCCTTTATCAATGCTGCTGAGCTGATAAAAAAGCAAATGCTGGCCAACGGGGTGCAGGCCGGGCAGGTTAAAATTCGAGATATCGGGCAGGCCGCTGCTTGGGATGAAGACGATTTAATACTGCCCCTGGGGCCGCTCGCCGCTGGCTTCGTTCAGCGCCAAAGTGTGGCTAACTCGGTGTTGTACACTTTTGTGCAAGAAGCGTTTGTGCGCGAGCTGCCGCGCCAGGGGCTTGCCAACTGGGCGGCGGTTGTTATTGATCAGCCTCTTGAGCGTATGGTGGTATTGGCCGATGCCCTAAACGAGGGGCGCTATAAAAACAAAATACTGTTACTGCATTCATCTGCCAACCAAGCCCTGGCCGAGCAAATTAAACGCCTGCCAACGTTAAAGCACGCCGAGCTGGAAAATATACCCCTGGCGACAACTGGCTTGGCGGCAGGGCTAGAGAGCCGCTTATACAACGCTGGGCTATTGCTAGCGCCGAGCGACCCAGAGCTGTGGCGCGGTAAAAATGCGCGCTGGCTTTTGTTGCAAGCCTATAACTATCGCGTGCCGATATTGGCCTACAACCCGGCCCTGATTAAGGCCGGCGCTATGTTGGCGATATATTCAGAAAAACAAGCGATTGCCAAAGAAAGTGCTCGAATCGCTACCGCTTGGCTGCGCCAGCAGCGTTTTAAGCCAGGCCGTGTGCACTACGCCGAGGCCAGCGTAGCCGTCAACGACAGTATTGCCCAGGCATTGCATTTTAATGTTGAAGAGCTGCAGGCACTTATTGAGCGCATTAAAAAGCTCAAGCAGTTTCAGGAGGGGCTAAGCCATGGGCGCTAGCAGCATTCGCCGCCAATTGTTGAGCCTGGCCTTGATGCCACTGTCGTTAACCATTTTGGCGGTTAGTGTTTTGGCCGTGGTGGCGTCTTTGGAGGATATTGAGTCACGCTTAAAGCAGCGCGGCCAAGATATTGGCAAGCAAGCCGTGTTGATGTCGGAGTTTTACTTTTACACCGGAGATCAGCTGCAGCTCAATAATGTCGCCGCTATTGTGGCGGGTTTGGAAGGGGTTAGCAGTATTCGCTTTCTAAATGCCCAGGGCGAGGTAATGGTAAAGCGCCGCAATAATGCGGCGGATAAAGACTTGGATGATCAACATTTGTTTGTGATCCCGATATACAGCAAGGGCATCAGTCTGGATGAGGTCGCGCAGTTGGCGGGTGCGCAAACTGAGCTGAGCGAAAAACTGGGCAGTATTGAAATCTCGCTATCGAAGGCGGCGTTGACACCGCTGCGTGAGGCCGCCTATATGCGTATTCTGTTGGTGGCCCTAGGGGCACTGCTGCTGGGAGTGTTGATGGTGTATTTATTTGGGCGCCGTTTAAGTGCAGCGCTTAGTGAAACCATTGAAGCGGCAAAGTCGGTAAAACGGGGCAATATGAATAGCCGCGCGCCGGAAAATGGTGAAGGTGAAATACTGGAGTTTCAAAAAGTATTTAACCGCATGGTGGGCTCGGTGCAGCAGAACGAAGTCCAGCTGCAAGATCGTATCAATAGCGCCACTCGCTCTTTGAATGAAACCGTGGCAGAGCTTTCCCAAAGCAACCGCGAGTTGGCCGCGACCCGCCAGGCAACCATTGAACTTGAACGCAGCAAGGCCATCTCGGATGAGCGCGCCCGTATCATGAAAGATATGCACGATGGTATTGGCGGCCAGTTGGTGGCTTCCTTGGCGCTGATTGAAAAAGAGCAAAACAGTGAGATTCGCGCGAATATTTCCAGTACCCTGCGCGAGTGCCTGGATGACCTGCGCCTGATTATCTTATCTTTAAATATGCGCGATAGTACTGTGTCGGCGGTGTTGGCGGATTTTAAGTACCGCGTCCATAAAAAACTGCAAAAACTGGAGATCGAGCTGATCTGGGAGGTCGACGATATTGCCGACCATATCAGCTTACAGCCCCAGCAGAGCCTGCATTTATTGCGTATTTTACAAGAAGTGTTTACCAACACCTTAAAGCATGCAGGCGCCAGCCAAATACACCTAAGGCTTACAAGTGAGCAGGGTAAGGTGCGCTTATCGATTGACGATGATGGAATATTCACGCTGGACGAGGAGCAGCGCGACTGCCACGGCTTGAATAATATGCAGTGGCGCGCGGCTGAGCTGGGTGGCAATTTAACAGTCGCTTGCAACGAGGCCGGTGGTTGCGCAGTGCGTTTAGACTTTGCAGCTGCCGATTTATCAGAGGTGCCCTAGGGTCGGGGTATTCAGAGGTGCCCTAAGCATTGATTGGTCGAAGATCGCCAACTGGCAATAGCTGATGCAGCCCCCATGGAGATATTAAATGGGCTCTGTAATTTGAATAGCCCGAATGCGAGACTCCACCATTTCGACTGCCCGTGATTTCATGGCCTCTGGCATATAGCTACGGTTGATTAAATCAATAATTGTTTTCTGGCTGGTCTTTAGCTTGGTAATGAACGTTTGAATAGGTTTTTCTTGCAAGCCAAGTCGCCGCCCTAATTCAAGGAAGTCAAAGCCGGTGTAATAGCCGTAATGGCTGTAGCTATCAGTAAATTCTTCATCTCCAGCTTCTTGATCGTGCAGCAATCCAAGTGCCTACAATCCCATACCGGAATCCTCGGCTCTAAAGGCATCGCAAAATAAGCAGTCGTAGTTAGGGCTTAGCTTGTCGTAGAAGCGGCCGCTGTTATCCGGGAGTCGCTGAACACTGAAATTTTTGAGGTGTAGATCATCGTTGCCGGTGGCATAGGCTAGTATGAGGCTGTAAAAACATCTGTGTTTTAACCCTAATGAGAGGGATCAACGAATACCATTCATACAGATGTTTTTACGGTCTCAGTTATTTGGCTTTACGATATTTTAATTGACCGTTTTGCTTTTCAATAATTGCCTCTTTAATGCGCTTCACCTTGTACTTTTCTGTCAACACATTATCGACGCTGATAAATTCTGCTTTGGCCTGCTTGTGGTCTAAGCTCAATTTAACAAAGCCTCGGTGCAGGTTGTCTGTCCATTCCACCTCTTTGTTGTGTTGGGCCAATAGCTTATCCATATGGGCGGCCTTGTCCCGGTCGTAGTTTTCGAAATCTCCCGGTGAGGTGATGCCGGCAGTGCCTAATTCTACGCCCATTGGCTCATTGTTTTTATTGTAAAGGCTGTTGGTCCAAAAGCTGTGGCTGTCACCAGTCAGAACTAACAGGTCGTTTATGCCGCGGCTCTTATTTTGCTGGTAAAAAGCCTCGCGCGCGCCGGGGTAGCCATCCCAGGTATCCAAGTACAGAGGTAAGTCCAGCTCGCCCAGGCGACGGAACTGGGCATGCTCATCGGCAACCGGATCGTAGCCCTCGGATTTCTTTTGCCCCAATATGGCGGAGACATCGGGCATATGGGTGCGCGCCATCGGAATTTGGTTGCCGAGCAAATGCCACTGGCTGTTTTGTACCGCATCGCTGGCAATGGCCTTGCCATAGAAACTTTTCATATGGGCCGATAGCATTTCTCGGCCCGGAGCGGCAAGTACCTTATCCAAAAAGCGCTGGCGATCCTCGCTTGTGTTAATTTCAGCCAAGTGATCTTTATAGTCTACCTGTAAGCTGCGCCCAGTGTGGCGAGTCTCTAGGGTGAGCAGACTGGCCAGGTCACCAAACTGAAAGTGACGCCAAAGTTGTTCGCGGCTGCGGCCGGGCCCGGGGTCGCGCACTGGCATCCACTCATAATAGGCTTGCACCGAAGCATGGCGACGGCTGCCCCAATCGCCCTCTGTTTCGCTCTGGTGATTTTGGGCGCCTTGCATATGGGGGTTATTGGTAGACTCGTGATCATCCCAAGTGGGAATCAGCGGATGCGCCGCGTGCATTAGGCGCGAGGCGGGGTCGGCTTTGTATTGGGCGTGGCGTTGACGGTAGTCGGCCAAGCTGACAATTTCATGGCTGGGCTGGTGGTTTCGGTTGATGGTTTTGCCGGTTTTGCCGCCGTAGCCATCGTGGCCGTATTCATAAATATAGTCGCCCAGGTGCAAGATAAAATCGATATCTTTATCGGCGGCGATAACCTCATAGGCATTAAAGTAGCCAAATGGGTAGTTAGAACAGGAGGCCACCGCGATACACAATTTATCGACCTTGCCCACCGGGGTGGTGCGGCTGCGGCCGGGTTCGGAGTAAACCCCCTGATATTCAAAGCGATAGTAATAAACCTGGCCGGGTTTGAGGCCTTGTGGCTCCACTTTAACGCAGTAGTCGCGGCTGGCATCGGTGTTGGCCTGGCCCTGCTGTACAATTGTTTGAAAATTATCGTCTGCAGCCAACTGCCAGTTAACTTGGGCGCTGTTGTCGCTGCTACTAATACGCGTCCACAGTAATACACTGTGTGGGCCCGGCTCGCCGCTGGCAATGCCGTGTTGAAACACAGCTTGTACTTTAGGGTCGCTGCTGGCGGCGATAACTTTGGCCGCAAAACTACCGGCGCCAATACCGGCTAGGGAGGCCTTGAGTAGGCGTCGACGAGATAGTTCTAAATTCATAATGGGCTCCTGTTATTAGGCACGCTCAGTGCGGAGAAAGGATACTGTTGCCGGGCCAAAACCTGGCCGGTTTCGGACTTTAGGCCAAACTGCAATTGTTGGCCCTGCCAGTCGATATCGATAAAGCCGTAGTTGACCTTGCTGAAGGCTTTGCCCTGGCGATGTTTATTGGGGCTGATCTGCTTCCATTCTTCGCTCAGGCCCGAGCTGGTTATCTCCCACAGTGGGTAGCTGTGTTGAAGGCGGCTGATCTCGCCCCAGTGGGTATCACCGCTGATAAACAGCACGCCTTCAATTTTTTGCTCGGCAATAAAATCTAATAGCCGCTGGCGGTCGCCAGGGTAGTTGGCCCAGCTTTCCCAACCGGTAAATTCCGGTAACAGTTGTAAGCTGCTGGCAATAATTTTTAGCTTGGCGGGTTTTTTTAATTCTTGTTGCAGCCACTGCCATTGCTTTTGTCCCAGCATTGAGGCGCTGGCGTCAGCTGGTCGATAGGGGCCCATATCTTTTCTGGCCCTATATAGCCAGTTCCAAAGGCCATTAACCTTGGGCAGCGGGTCACGGTTCCAGCGCAGATCGGGCAATATAATATGCACACTCTGCTCGCCCTCGCCAAAAAAATAGGCGGTGTAGTTGCCATCGCTGCGCTGGCGGCGGGGTGAGTTGCTGGGCTCCCCAAAGAAGTCCAGCATAATCTGTTTGGACTCCGCTTTTTTGGGGTATTCGGCGCCGGCGTCGTTTTCGCCGTAGTCATGGTCGTCCCAAATGGCTATTAGCTGGCTCTGTTGGCGCAGGGTTTGAAAGCGCGGCTTGGCGCCGAGTTTTTGATACTTGGCCGCCAGCTCCTTCATATCTTCGGTATCGCCGTAAATATTATCGCCCAGCATAATAAATAGATCGGGGTGTTCGGCATTAATGGCATCGAGAATGGCAAGCTCGCTGTCCTGGTGTGAGCAGGAGCCAAACAAGATTCGCTTTGGCAGCTCGGCGCTACTGTGCTCAGCGGCGGCGATGCAAAGCAATAATACGCAGTATGTCAAAAATTTAGCGGTGGACAATGTAAAGCCTCCAAAAACACTAAAACCCCACAGCGGCAAACCGCTGTGGGGTTGTTGGCCGGGCCCGGTTTAAAAGCTGGCCTGCAGGTTTACCGCAGCGGTGCGCGGTGCGCCAATCCAGGCGCCGCTACCGGCCACACCACCGAGGTAAGACTCGTCGGTAATGTTGTTGATAGTTAAGCGCAGCTGCACATCTTCAACTTGCTCGCCAATAGCACCGAGGCTGACCGCGGCGTAGAAATCGGCAACGGTGTAGGCATCAATACGCTGGGTATTGGCCGCATCCAACCAGCGTTCGCCAACCCATTTGGTGGACAGGCCGGCGCTGTAGCTGTCTTTCTGCCAGTCGATCGATAATACGCCCATACGCTCGGCAGAACCGAACACAGTGTTGCCAGTGGGGAAACCGGGGCTGCGATCGGCGTACTCGGAATCGTTATCGGTGTAGGAGGCGTAAACACTCCAGTTGTCGTTAACGGCAACGGTCAGAGACGCCTCCAGACCTTTAGATTCGATACCACCGGTGTTGATATAGCTGCCGTTGGTGCCGATCAAATAGTCGATACCGTCGGGCGAATCGGGGGCCAAAAAGGTCAGGCGGTTTTCAAACTCGATGCTGTAGTAAGTCAGGCTGGCACTGATGCTGTCGCCTTCGTAACGCAGACCCAGGTCGATATTGTCGGCAGTTTCAGGCTCGATATTGGCCAGTGCCGAAGCGTCGCGTTCGAGCACGCCATCTTTGATGGCAGCGAAGTTCTCGGCGTAACCGGCGAATACTTCCAGGCCTTCAACCGGGGTGCGCACAACCACACCGGCAGATAGCAGGGTGTCAGAGTCGGAATCAACGCTCAGGCCCTGGCCGCTAAACTTGTCTTGTTTTTCCAGCTCGACGTCAAAGCGCTTTAAGCCGACGCGGGCGGTTAGCGGGCCGACTTCAATTTGGTCTTCCAGATACATCATCATGGTGTCGACCGGGAAGGCTACAGAATACTGTACCCAGTAGGCCTGGTGATCAAAGTTGTAGCCTACGCTGGAATCGATAATTTTGTGCCAGTCGCGGTACTCTTCACGGTGGTAATCTTCGTACCAAATGCCGCCACGCAGGGTGTTGTCGACATCGCCAAAGCTGGTTTCCCATACAAAATCGGCGTTAAAGCCTTTGCGCTCTTTAGCGTAGTGGGTGTGCCGGTAAGAGCCCACGGCAATGGCGCCAGCGCCGTAACACTTGGGGTCATACTCGGGGCCGGCACCGCCGTAGGGGAAGGTGATGGAGCTTTGGCAGCCAGCATTGGGGCTGAGGCTATTGCCATTGGCATCGACAAAGAAAATACGGCCCAAAGGCGCGCCGCCCATCACCGTATTGCCCTGTAGCTCGCTGTGACCATTGGCACCGTCGTCAGTTACGTCAACCATATAAGGGGGCACCCAATCGCCGCGGCCTTCATTCTTGTGGTAGTAAATATTGGTGTTTACTTCCACTTGGCCCAGCTCAAATTCAGCTTTGAGGTAGCCGAATAGGTTTTCACGCAGGGTAGACCAGCCTTTGCGGTAGAGCTGATCCACATAGGGGGTGCCGGTCCATTCGCCGGTCAGGCGATCCCAGCTGGGGTCTTGTTCGAACTGGGCCAGGGATACGCGCTGGTAGTTGTCTTCGTGTACATCGTCGTAGGAGACATAGGCCGTGATGTTAATATCGTTGATCGTGCTGATCAGTTTGCCGGCAAAGTGATCGCGAGTGTTTTCGGCAGAGCCATCAATCCAGTCGGCGTTTTCGCTGCTGGAAACACTCAACCAGGCGTAGGTTTCGGGCAAAATTTCGCCGGTCTCGTAGCGAACAAAATACTTGCTGGCATCGGCATCGCCGGCGGTTACACTCAGGGTCAAACGCTCTTCTTCACCTGGGTCGATGGTGGTGAAGTTCAAAGTACCACCCAGGGCCTCGTTAGAGCGTGAGGCTACATCTGCGGTACCCTGGGATACTTCAACGGTTTGCAGGTTTTCGGTATCGATATAGCGGTTGGCCTTGGCACCGCCGCCGTAGTTGGAGTTGCCATTGGCAATACCGTCAACGGTGACGCCCACTTGTTGCGAATCCAGGCTCAGCTGAAAGCCGCGAATCGAAACGGTGGTCGACCAGTCGTCGGTGCCGAAAGTATCGCCTTCGTTAACCAATACACCGGGCAGATTGTCGATCACCGCCAGCGGGCTGGTCATGGCCGACTGCTGTTTGATCATTTCAGAGCTGGCAGAGTTATTAGCGTAGGAAACGCTTTTGCCAATTACGGTGACTTCTTCAATTGTATCGTTGGCAGGCGCTGCATCTTCCGCCTGTGCGTAAGCAGCACTGGTGGCCATGGCCAGGGCTAATAGGTTCTTAGAAAAATTGGTTTTCATTGACTGCCTCTCAACATTTTTTGCTATAGGTAGGTTGATGGGCGGCGAGTATGTGGCCTATTTGTGACACACATATGGCAGTTTGTTTTAAATCTGTGTATTTATTTGGTTTTTGTTAAGTCGCTACCACTGTTTGCCAAAGAAATACACAAACATGAAGTTTTTGTGAAGGTGGTAAAAATTCTAGATGAATTATAAGTGACAGCTTTGGGAGTTTAACTGTTTTGCCCTGGGCCCTTGAGGGAGCTGGCCCCCTGGCCGTTTGATTATTGTGGGTGGGGAACTGTTATGCACAGTTGTTTATAATGTGATAAATACCTGTACCCGAGACAATAATAAACCCAATGATAAAACCCAGTGAGAGTTGTGTGAATTTCGATCAATCCTATTGCAGTCATATCGCCGCGAAGCTTGAAGCTACCCAAGCCTATATGGCTGGCGCCCAGTGGGGCGGTCTCGTTATTGCCTCCGGTGCGCTGGAGCCAATCTTTAAAGACGACTACCACCACCCCTTTGTGGTGAACCCCTATTTTAAGGAATGGCTGCCCCTGACCGGGGTGCCTAACTGCTATTTATATATTCCCGTCAGTGGTCGCCCCAGCTTGTACTTTTATAAGCCCCAGGATATTTGGCACAAGGTCAGCGCGCTGCCAGATGAGTTCTGGAGTCGCCACTTTGATATCTTAGAGTATGGCGACGAGGCACTGTTGACCAAGTTACTGGCCACAATTAAGGGGCGCACCGCCTTTATCGGCCCAGCGGCGGCACTGCCCAGTGTGCCCGCGGCTGCCGATTGGCAGCTGAACGACGCCGGGCTGCTCAACTATTTTAATTATCGGCGGGCCTGTAAATCCGCCTATGAGGTTGACTCGATCGAGGCGGCCAATCAGCGTGCGGCCATTGCCCACAAAGCGGCGGCCGAGGCGTTTCACACCGGTGCCAGCGAATACGAGATTAACCGCGCCTATTTGGCGGCGGTAAATCTGCGTGAGGCCGAGTTGCCCTACGGCAATATTATCGCCCTTAACGAGAACGGCGCAATTTTACACTACACCCATATGGACACCGAGGCGCCGAGCCCCAGTCGTTCTTTTTTGATTGATGCCGGTTTTAGCGTCAATGGCTATGCGGCTGATATCAGCCGCAGCTACTGCCGCGATAACAGTGATAGTGGGGCCCTGTTTAGCCACCTGATTGCGCAGCTGGATAAGGCTCAGCAACAGCTGATTGGCCAACTGCAAGTGGGGCAGGAGTATTTGCAGGCGCATTTGGCCATGCACCGAATGCTGGGCGATATCTTATACGCTGCTGGCCTTATTAAGGTTGATGGCGAAAGTGCCCTGGCCGAAGGTATCACCTCTAGCTTTTTACCCCACGGCCTAGGTCACCTTTTGGGTGTACAAGTACACGATTTGGGTGGCTGGCAGCGCAACCTGGCGGGGCAGATCCAAGAGCCGCCGGCCGAGCACCCCTATTTGCGCCTTAACCGCCCCTTGGCCGATGGCATGGTTATTACCGTCGAGCCCGGCATTTATTTTATTGAGCCGCTATTGGCACAGCTAAAAGCCAGCACCAAATCACTGTTGGTAGATTGGCAGCAGGTGGATAGGCTGCGGCCTTTTGGTGGCATTCGAATTGAAGATAATGTGCTGATCAGCGAGCGCGGCGCCCGCAATTTAACCCGGCCTTATTTATAGCTTTGCTGACTTCACTGTCGCGCCTTGTGTCGGGACTTGCTGTTGGGTCTTGTAACTCTCGTTTGCCGTCACTGCTTAATGCTCGCCAGTGCATCCAGTGCCAGCTGGCGCGATTCTTTTAAACTGACCAGCGGCAGCGGGTAATTAAGCCCAAGCTTTACCCCGGCCTCGGCCAATACCTCGGCCGGTGCCTCCCAGGGTTTGAATAAGTATTTATTTGGCAGGTCTTTTAGCTCGGGTACAAAGCGGCGCGTGTACTCGCCCTGGGGGTCGAACTTTTCGCCCTGGGTGGCAGGGTTAAAAATGCGAAAAAAGGGTGCGGCATCGGCGCCACAACCGGCCACCCACTGCCAGCCGGCCGAGTTATTGGCCAGGTCTGCATCGAATAGGGTATCCCAAAACCAGCGCTCCCCGACGCGCCAATCTTGCAATAGATTCTTAACCAAAAACGAGGCGACCACCATCCGCACCCGGTTGTGCATGGTGCCGGTTTGCCACAGCTCGCGCATGCCCGCGTCCACAAATGGGATGCCGGTACGGCCCTGCTGCCAGGCGGCGATTAGGCTGGGCTCGTGGCGCCATGGGAAGTGTTCATATTTACTTTGCAGGCATTGCTCGGGCAGCTTGTTATTGTAAAACAACAAGCTATAGGAAAACTCGCGCCACACCAATTGCCGGCAAAAGGCTTCAATGGCCGCATTATTGCCGCTCATCTGGGCGGCGTGCCAGATTTGATTGGGGCTTAACTCGCCAAAATGCAAATAGGGCGACAGCCGCGAGACGCTCATCTGGGCGGGAAAGTCGCGCCCGGTTTGATAGTTTTGTACCGCAGCCTGTAAAAAAGTTTGCAGCTGTTGCTGGGCGGCGGCTTCGCCAAAGCGCCAGTGTTGTGTGAGCGTATCGGCCCAGTCCAGTTCGGGTAGTAGAGACAGCGCCTCGACCGAACTGGGGCTTTTAGGTTTAAGCAAATTGAGCGCTGTGGCCGCCCCCTGGGGTTGGCGCGGCGCTGCGGCGGCAAGGCAGCCCTTTTGGTAAAAGGGGGTAAAAACTTTATAGGGTGTGCCGGCGGCGGTGCTGATTGTCCAGGGCTCCCACAGCAGCGAGCCGTTGCTGCTGTGGGCGCTAATGCCTTTATTTTTTAGCTGGGTTTTCAGGAGTTTGTCGCGTTGGATCCGCCAGGGCTCATAGCAGCGGTTCCAAAAAACCTGTTCGATATTGTACTGGCTGCACAGCTCGGGAATTAAACTGAGCGGATCGCCGCTTAGCAGTAATAGTTTATTATTAAGGGATTTGTTGAGCGCGGTTAGGGAGTGGTGCAGCCAGACTTGGCCGGCGCCGCCGGGGGCATGATCACCACTGTTGTGGCGGTCTAGGATATAGACCGGCAGCACCTTGCCCGCCTCGGCGGCTTGCTGTAAAGCGGGGTTGTCCGCCAGGCGCAGGTCCTGGCGAAACCACATAAGTACTGGGGCAGACTTGGCCATTGCTAACTCCAAAACAAAATCTTGCCGAGTGTAGGCCGGCCACTGCTAGTCGGTCAATAAGCCAAAGCCATGCTGGGCCATAATGGCTTCTTCATTGGTGGGGATAACGCGGGCGCACAGTTTAGAATCTGCGCGGCTAATAATATCCGCAGCTCGGCTGTTGGCTTGCTCATCTAAGCGAAGCCCCAGCCATTGGCAGCGGCGGCTGATCTGGGCCCGCACTGCCGCATCGTTTTCACCTACTCCGCCGGTAAATACCAGGGTGTCGATGCCCTCAATGGCAGCGCTTAAGCGGCCAATTTCCAGCGCTGCGCGGTAGCAAAACATATCGATCGCCAGCTTGGCGTTGGGGTCGCTGCTGGCCGCCAGGGTTTTCATTTCTGCGCTAATGCCGGAAACCCCTTTCCAGCCGCTGTCTTTATATAAAAACTGTTCCAGCTGATTGGCATCCATGCCGTAGTGGCGCTGTAAATACAGCAGCACGCCGGGGTCGATGGCGCCGCTGCGGCTGCCCATGGGTAGGCCATCGACGGCGCTAAAGCCCATGCTCGATGCCTGGGAGCGGCCCTCGGCTATGGCGCACATACTGGCGCCGGCACCGAGATGGCAGACAATAATTTTTTTGCCCTCGGTCTCGGGGTCTAATTGTGTCAGGCGCTGCAGAATATATTCGTAGCTGAGGCCGTGAAAGCCGTAGCGGTGAATGCCGGCTTCGGAGTATTTTTGATCGATGGCATAGTAGCGTTCTAGCTTGCTTTGACCGACGTGGAACATGGTGTCGAAGCAGGCAAACTGGGGCAGCTCGGGGCGCAGGGTTTGGGCGGTGGCCACCAGTTTTAAGTTAAAGGGCTGGTGCAGGGGCGCCAGGGGAATAAATTCTTCTAGCGCGGCGATAACCTCGGCGCTCAATTTTTGCGGCCGGTAAAAGCGCTCGCCGCCGTGCACGATGCGGTGGCATATGCCGGCCAGCCTGGCATCGGGCAGTTTTTTTTCTATCCACTGCAAGGTAGTTTGCAAGCAGAAGAGGTGGCGTTGGTCGCTGGCCACCTCGGCACAATCGAGTTCAATTTCTTCGCCGGCAATGGCTAAGCTGCCGGGGATAATTTTTAGCTTGGCCCGGCCCAACACATCGCCAAACTTAAAACGCAGCAGGCTCTGTTGTTGCTCGCTGCTAAACAGGCCGCATTTAAGGCTGGATGAACCGGCGTTGACGGTGAGCAGTAACTGGGCCACGGTTTAGGCTTCCTTCTCAGCTTGGGTTTGCGACAGCACCATATGAGAGGCCAGGGCACTGGAGGCTAGGCGTGCCAGGGTGCCGTCCGAGCGGCTGTTGAGAATAATCGGCACCCGCGCGCCGAGGGCGATACCGGCAGATTTAGCACTGGCCAAATACATTAATTGCTTGGCTATCATATTGGCCGATTCCAAATCCGGCGCCAGTAAAATATCCGCATCCCCAGACACCGGTGAATCGATGTGCTTATCGATAGCGGCCTCGCGCGAGATGGCGTTATCAAAGGCCAGCGGGCCATCCAAAATGCCGCCTTTAATTTGCCCGCGATCGGCCATTTTGCACAGCGCGGCCGCATCGATGGTAGCGGGCATATAGGATTTCACTTTTTCCACCGCCGCTAAGATGGCGACCTTGGGCTGGGCAATGCCGAGGGCCAGACAGAAGTCGATACAGTTTTGCACTATGTCTTTTTTCTGGTCGAGCTTGGGATCGACGTTAATCGCGGCGTCGGTAATAAACAATGGCTTGTGGTAGTTGGGAACATCCAGCACAAACACATGGGATAAACGTCGCTCGGTGCGGATGCCGTGTTGTTTGTGAATGACCGCGGCAAGTAACTCGGAGGTTGAAATATCACCTTTCATTAGGGTTTCGGCGCTGCCCTCGCGGATTAGATTTACGGCGGCTTCTGCGGCGGCGTGGCTGTGGGGCACGTCGATGATTTCAAGCCCGCTGATATTCAGCTGCTCGGCGTCGGCGGTGGCCTGGATTTTGTACGCGGGGCCGATCAGGATCGGTTTGATCAGGCCTTTGTTGCTGGCCTCCACGGCGCCGCTGAGGCCGTTCTCGGCGACTGGGTGTACCACTGCGGTGGTGACCGGGCGGGCGGTAGTTGCCTGTTCGATAAATTGTTCCAGTTGTCCGTGGCCGGTGGTCATCATGACGGTATTAGCTCCAAGGTTAATGGGATGCTAATAATAGTCGAAAACTGTGAACCTAGTGTGTCTGAGATCAAGTCGGGGTGCTGATAATGACTAAATAGCGGCCTCGGTTTAGCGGCTCTACTACAACTTGAATTGTAGTGAGCGCTGGTATGTAGGGGTTGGTGGGGCCGACGCTAGGCCGCGGTTTGATATTTTTTTAGCGTCTCTGAGAATTCGGGCTTACGGCATAAAAATTCAATAAACGCCGCAACGCCTTCTTCGGCTTGCCGGCGGTCATCGAAGGGGCCGATATCGATATGCTCACGGGTACAGTAGTACCAGTACTCGCCCTGCTGAAAGCAGCGGTTGCTGCGCTGGGGGATGGCCCCCTGTTCGCCGTTGCGGTGTGCTTGTTGTGCTGCCATGGTAGTTTCTCCTTAACTCTTGCCGAACCACTGCCTTTGGTTCGTACTGCCTTTGGTTAGCGTAGACCAAAACCAGCCGCCGTTTGTGTGTGTCGGAATATGACGGCAGCTGTGCCTAAAAATAGAACAGCTAGGGGTCGAGATCTACTTTGCTGAGCTGATTTTGTGAACTGGTTCTGCTTATTAGTGCCGAAGCGTGCACAAATTCAATGCCAGCCTTGGCCAGGGCGGGGCCTATACGTTCCAGTACCTCTAAGGTTTCTGGGTGGGGGTGGCCGATAACCACCGCAGAACCACTGCGCTGGGCCCGTTTTACGGCTTTTTCCAGCTGCACCAAGATGTCTTGGTGCTTGCGGCTATTGTCTAGAAACACATGTCGGGTGGCGCTGGGGATACGGTTTTCCTGGGCGATGCGATGGGCCTGGCTATTGGGGCTGGTGCGGCTGTCGATAAAGTAATAGGGCGTATCTTTGAGCTCGTCCATCAGCCATTGCATGGCCCGCGGTTGCTGGGTTAGGGCCGAACCCATATGGTTGTTGACCCCTACGATATGGGGCACCGCGGCCAGGCCCTGGCGCACCGTGCTTTTGAACTCGGCCTCGCTCATTTTATCGGTGAGGCCGCCCTTATCCAGGGTGCGGGGCTTATCGGTGCTCATGGGGATGTGCAGCATTATTTCTTTGCCTGCATCGTGGCCGGCAGTGGCCAGCTCTCTGGCATTGGGGCTGTGGGGAATCACCGACAGGGTCACAGCCACCGGCAACTGGGCGCTGCGGTAGCCGTTCTCTAGGTGGTAGCCAATATCATCGATAATGATGGCCAGCTTGGTGGCGCTGGCCTGGGTGCAGCTTAGCGCGGCCAGCAGGCTCAACAGCGTGGTGGTAACTCTCATGGTGGTGCGGTCCTGTCTATCCCTATCCTATCGCTATCGCTTGCTCAGCAGAGCCAAACCCTTGAGGATATTGATGGCTTCGTACAGTTGGTTGTCGCGCTCAAGCAGCTTGAGCTTTTGCTTTTGCTGGGCCTGTCGGTCTTTGGCCTTGTTCTCGCCGCCATTGCGATTGCCCAGGTGGCCGGATAGATCCGCCTCGCTCACTCGTGCCCTGGGTTTAACGGCGGTAACTCTAACCCGCTCCACCTCTATATCGGGTTCAATGCCCTGGGCTTGAATAGAGCGGCCCTTGGGGGTGAAGTAGAGGGCGGTGGTGAGTTTAATGGCCTTGTCTTTATTGATCGGCAGTACGCTTTGTACCGAACCCTTGCCAAAGCTGCGGGTGCCCAGCACTACGGCGCGGCCGTGATCCTGCCAGGCGCCGGCGACAATCTCCGAGGCCGAGGCCGAGCCGCCGTTGATCAGCACCACCAGTGGCAGGCCATCGGTGATGTCACCGGGCTTGGCATCGAATTCGCTGTTAGAGCCCTTGAGCCGGCCTTCGGTGTAAACAATTTGGCCGCCATCGAGCAATGCATCGGCGACGGTGACCGAAGAGCGCAGCACGCCACCGGGGTTATTGCGCAGGTCGATAATCAAACCTTTGAGTGGCTCCGCCTCGGTTTTAAGTTTTTCTACCGCGGCGATAAAGTCTTTGCCGGTGGGAATTTGAAACTGGGCGATGCGGATTAAACCAAAGTTTTCCCCCACTACCCGCGAGCGTACGCTGGTGACTTTGATGTGGTCGCGCACCAGGGTAAAGTCGCGGGGCTTGTCATCGCCTGCACGCATAACTTTTAGTTCAATCTTGCTGCCCTTCTCGCCGCGCATGCGCTCAATTGCCTCGGCTAGGCTCTTGCCTTTAATGCTTTCGCCGTCGATCTGCACAATTAAATCACCGGCTTCAATGCCGGCTTTGGAGGCGGGGGTGTCATCCATGGGGGCGATCACTTTGACAAAGCCATCTTCCATGCCCACCTCAATGCCCAGGCCGCCGTATTTGCCACTGGTGTTCTCTTTGAGATCGTCAAAGTGGCTGGCATCTAAATATGTTGAGTGAGGGTCCAGCTCGCTGAGCATGCCTTTAATTGCGTACTCAAACAGGGTGGCGTCGTCTATCTCTTCGACATAGCCGCTGCGGATGTCGTCAAACACTCGGGTGAAGATCCGCAGGTCGTCCAGCGGCAGTGGGCCTTGGGCTTCGGGGGCCGTGTCCTGGGCCGCGAGCAGTGGGCTCAGGCTCAGCAGTAGCACCGCCGCGCAGCGGCGCATCGGGTTTATGCGCATAGTGGAATCCATGGTCAGTTGGCGGGCATCTCTAAACAGCGTCTTTTGTGCCCTGGGGCAACCATACCACACTCTACCCTAAGCAGCAGAAATTTGGCACTGATGGGGGTGTCTATGGGCGCAACTTAGGCCCGACACCAGCGGGCGGGGTTGGTTGGGCTGCCCTTGTGGCGGATCTCGAAGTAGAGCCCGGGCTCGCTGAGGCCGCCGGTGTTGCCAACCCGCCCGATAGTATCGCCGCCATCGACCCAGTCGCCGGTTTCTTTGAGCAGGGTTTGGTTGTGGGCGTATAGGCTCATATAGCCGTCGCCGTGATCAATAATTAGCAGCATGCCGTGGCCTTTGAGATAGTCGGAGAAGACCACCCGGCCGTGGTGTATGGCCTTAACCGCCCGGCCGTTGTTGGCGCGGATAAATACCCCCTGCCAGCGCAGCTTGCCCCGCGCCCGGGGGCTGCCGTAGCGGTGTTTGATGCGCCCGCTGGTGGGCCACTTGAGTTTGCCCTTGCGCTTGTTAAAGGCCACGCCACTTTTCGGCAGTTTGATATTGGCCAGGGCCTGGGTCACCTCGTCCAGCAGTTTTTTCAGGCGTCGCTGGTCGCCCGCCTTTTCTTGCAAAGAGGCGTCTTTGTCGGCCAGGGTGCGGTTGAGGTCGGCCAGGGTGCGCTTGCGTTCGGACTGGCGCGACAGCAGTTGCTTGTGCTCTGATTCGAGGTTTAGTTTTTGACGCTCGATGGCGCTGGCCTTGGCGGCAATTTTCGGTTCGAGCTTGGTCAGGTCGATCAGCACCTGGCGGTACTGGTCCAGTTTTTCCCGGCGGGCGTCAATAACGTAGTTGTAATACTGCATCTGCCGGCCCAGTTCCGCCGGCTGCTGTTGGTTGAGCAGTAATTTAATGTTGCCCTGGCGGCCAATGCGATAGGCACTGCTCAGGTGTTGGACAATATGGCGTTGCTGCTGGCGCTTTTTTTGACGGAGTTCTGCCCGCTCGTTATGGAGCCGGCTGAGCTGCTTTTTTTGGCTGGCAAGCTCCTCCTTTAAGCGCTCGATTTTTTTGCTTAAGTCGCTGATCGAGACTTCCGAGCTCTGCAGCTTTTGCTTGAGCTTGTCGCGGCTGGTTTTGGTCGCGTTGATCTGGCTTTTTAGCTCGGCAATGGTCTGCTTAAGCTCTTTTAGCTTGGCCTCGTACTCGGCCTGCTCATCGGCCAGGGCCGCTGGCGCCAGCGTTAGGCAGAGGCTTAGCAGTAACCCTTTAAAAACACGTTTCGCAGTCATAGGTTTGTCTCTGTCCGATTACTTCAGCAGGCTTTGACCATCCATCTCGGCGGCTTGTTCAATACCCATTAAGGCTAGCATGGTGGGGGCCACATCCGCCAGGCTGCCGCCCTCGGCCAATTGCAGTTGGCGCTCGCCTACATAGACAAGCGGCACTGGGCCGGTGGTGTGCTGGGTGTGTTTCTGGCCGCTGACCTCGTCGAACATGGTTTCCACATTGCCGTGATCGGCGGTAATCAGGGTTTCGCCCCCGGCCCGCTCGACGGCGGCCAGTACCTCGGCCAGGCTCTGGTCGACCGCCTGCACCGCCTCGATGGCGGCCTCGTAGTTGCCGGTGTGGCCCACCTGGTCGCAGTTGGCGTAGTTACAGATAATACAGTCGTAATCGTCCGAGTCGATGGCGGCCACCAGTTTGGCGGTTACCTCGGGCGCGCTCATCTGTGGTTGCAGGTCGTAGGTTTCAACATCGGGGGAGGGGATCAGCTCACGGCTCTCGCCCTCGAACAGCGCCTCTTGGCCGCCGCTAAAAAAGAAGGTCACATGGGCGTATTTTTCGGTTTCGGCAATACGCAGTTGGCGCTTGTTGTTTTTAGCCAGCAGCTCGCCCAGGGAGTTAAGCAGATTCTGGGGTGGGAAGGCGCAGCTGGCCTTGATATCGGCGGCGTATTCGGTGGTCATCACAAAATCGGCCAGGGCCGGGCGGCGGCTGCGCGCAAAGCCGTCGAAGTCATCTTCCACAAAGGCGCGGCTGATTTGGCGAGCCCGGTCGGGGCGGAAGTTCATAAATAGCAGGCAGTCGCCATCTTCAACCGCCACCGGCGCTTCGCCGTCGCTGGCGATAACGCTGGCTTTGACAAATTCATCGTCTTCGCCGCGCTCATAGGCGGCGGCCAGGGCGGCCAGTGGGTCGGCGTAGCGGTATTCGGCCTTGGCTTGGGTCATTAAATCATAGGCTTGTTGAACCCGCTCCCAGCGCTGGTCGCGGTCCATGCCGAAGAAGCGCCCGCTGACCGAAGCGATACGACCCAGGCCCTGATCGCGCAGCAGTTTATCGGTGCTGGCCAAGGAGGGCTCGGCGCTGCGCGGTGGCACATCGCGGCCATCCAGCAGGGCGTGCACATACACCTGTTTGGCGCCTCGGCGCTCGGCCAATTCAATCGCGGCGTTGATATGGGCCTCGTGGCTATGTACACCGCCGGGGGAGAGCAGGCCCATAATATGCACCGCCTTGCCGGCGTTTACGGCCTTGTCGATGGCCGCGCAGTAAACCGGGTTGTTGTAGAAGTCGCCATCGGCGATGGCTTTGTTGATACGGGTATAGTTTTGGTACACCACCCGGCCAGCGCCGAGGGTCATATGCCCCACTTCGGAGTTGCCCATCTGGCCCTCGGGCAGGCCCACCGCCATGCCGGAAGTGCCGATTAGAGTACTTGGGCAGTGCTGCCAGAGACGATCCCAAACAGGGGTCTGGGCTTGGTTAATGGCGTTGTATTTGGACTCATCGCTGTGGCCAAAACCGTCGAGAATTAATAACAACAGGGGGCGCTTTGGCGCGGACATAGTACTTACCTTAATACCAGGGGGCGAAAAACCGCGAATTTTACCCTTTTCGGGGCTTTAAGACCATGAAATCGGCGGCAGAGTGTGTATACTGCGGCGTTTTGATTGGCCGACCCAGGCCACACAGCCCCAAGCTCGGAGGAAAGGTAGCAAGGTGGATATATTGGTATTTGTCAGCGAGCAGTGGCTGCTGGTCAGTGTGTTGTTCGGCTTGTTGTTTATCTATGTATGGCGCGAGCGCCAAAAGGGCGGTGCCAATATCAGCTGCCACGAGATGACGCGTCTGGTTAACGATGGCAATGCGGTACTGTTGGATATCCGCGAGGCCAAAGACTACAAGGCCGGCCATATTGTCGATGCCATCAATATTCCCGCTGCCTCCATCGAAAAGCGCATGGTCGAGCTGGATAAATACAAGGGCAAAAAGGTTGTCATCATCTGTAAAATGGGCCAGACCGCCAGTGCGGTGGGCAAGCAGCTGGGCGCCCAGGGCTTTGATATCTGCCGCTTAGGCGGCGGTATGATGGAGTGGCAGAGCCAGAACCTGCCCGTGGTTAAGAAGTAGGGCGGGCGGAGCGATCGAGGTGTCAACAGTAACGATTTACTCCAGCGATTTTTGCCCCTTTTGCCATCGGGCCAAGGCCCTGCTGGCCAGTAAAGGGGTAACGTTTAAAGAACTCAATGTCGACGGCGACCCAAAACTGCGGCAAGAGGCCATGCGCAAAAGTGGCCAGCGCACGGTGCCGCAGATATGGATTAACAGCCAACATGTGGGTGGCTGCGATGATTTATACGCCCTGGAGCGAGCTGGGCGCCTAGAGCCACTGTTGGCTGGCGCCTAAAACTCCAAAACCAGACCCTTGAAATTAACAATTTAAGCCCAAACTGTTCAATACTGCGAAATAAACTAGGCTAACAATAGAGATTGGCAAATTTCCTCAGGGTGAGTAATTTTTTTAGTAATCGGGTGTTCGCACCTAACAGTAAATCAAAGGCAAAACTATGGCTGAAGAGAGCAAGCAAGAAGCTGCTGAAGCGGGACAACAGTTCGCGGTTCAGCGTATCTATATCAAGGATCTGTCGTTTGAAGCCCCGATGGGCTCACAGGCGTTTACCAAGCAGTGGCAGCCAGCTGTCAACCAAGAGCTGGGCAATAAGGTAAACAAGCTGGACGATAACAACTACGAGGTGGTTCTGACCATCACCGTTACCGTTAAGCTGGGCGAAGAAACTGCCTTTTTGGCCGAAGTACACCAGGCCGGCATCTTCACCATCTCCGGCTTGGAAGAGCAGCAGCTGGCCCACGTGATGAACACCATGTGCCCCAACATTCTGTTCCCCTACGCCCGTGAGGCGATTGACAGTGTGATCACCAAAGGCACCTTCCCCGCCTTGATGCTGCCACCTGTTAACTTCGATGCCCTGTTCGCCCAAGCGATGCAGAAAGCCCAGACCGAAGATCAGGCTGAAGCCGAGGCTTCGCACTAAGTTTTACGGCGGCCATTCGGCCGCCCGCTTTTCCCTTGTGCAAGTTGGTTAATCAAGTTGTTGCCCCTCCCCTTTACACCTTGACGTCAGGCTGTGGGCTGCAGTACTGTGCCTCGCAATTGCCTTGAGCACATAAGGACGCCTAGTGGCCAATAAACATTCCATGCCCGCTCTCACGGGGCTACGTGGCCTAGCGGCAATTTGGGTTTTGCTGTTTCATGTTTGGGACGCGGCGGGACCAAGAGAGTGGCTTGTTACCCTGTTTGGCTACAGTCATAACATGCAGTATGTGGTGACCTGCGGCTGGGCGGGTGTGCAGATGCTGTTTGTGTTATCGGCTTTTCTGTTGGCCAGCCAATTTGTTCGGGCCAATGAGTCAGAGCGGCCGCAGCCGGCCTGGCGCGGCTATTATCTGCGCCGTTTATTGCGTGTCTTCCCCGCTTATTATCTGCAATTGGGTCTGTTGTTGCTGATTGCCTTTGTTATCCAGGGGCAGCAGATTATGCGCCTAGAGGAACTGCCCTATTATCTCACTATGTGGTTTGCCCCGCCGCCGGTTGGGCTGGGCACACCGCCGGAGATCAATAAAGTGTGGTGGACGCTACCGATCGAGCTGGCCTTTTATTTGCTCTTGCCTTTTTTTAGTGGTTTGCTGCGCTGGCGCTATCGGTATGTTGTATTCGCCCTGTCGTTATTGATTATGATCAGCTGGCGTTGGTCTTCCCTTAGCTTTTTCCCCAATGGCAACTCGCCAAGTGTGTTGATGCAGTTGCCCGGCTCGTTTGACTCGTTTGGCTTGGGCATGGTTGCCGCGTTGCTGCATCACCACTTTTATGTTGAAGCCCCCAGTCAAGCATCCCGGCAAGCTTACTTAAGTCGTCTAAAAAAACTGGCTCTGGCAGCACTGTTGGTGCTGTGGGGGCTGTTGATATGGATCACCTACGGCGTTGAGAATTACTGGAAGGTGAGCTTTATGTTCTTTAGCTGGTCGCCAATATACAACTCAGTGGCTGCCGTTTGGGTGTTGCTGGCCGCTGCCGACAGCAGCCGACTGCTATTGCCGCTTAAATCTCGGCCGGTGTTTTACCTGGGTATGATTAGCTACGGGATCTATATCTGGCATTACCCCATTATCAGCTGGGTAAGCCAGATACCGTTGGTGGCCAACTACGACGGGTATAAGTTTGTGCCGTTGCTGCTGCTGACCCTGTTGTTCACCTTTATTGCCGCGAGTGCTTCCTGGCATTTGTTGGAGCGCCGGGCGGTGGATTTTGGGTCTCGTTTAAAAACAACGTAAACTCTTGAAAGGCAAGTTAGCTGACTAAAAGGGCAGCCCAAAAGCCATGAAAATAATACCACTGGGATTTAGCTTTATTGTCAAACAGGGGCTATGCTTTGAATCTAGCGTTAACTATGGGGCCTAAAGTGGTTAAACAGGATTTAGTTATTGAAGCGGCCAGGCCCACTGATGCGGCCGCAATCGCGCCCCTGATTTATAGCTCTGGTCATCAGGCCTTCGATTATGTATTTGGCCAGCGGCGCGGTGGCAACCGTGCCCAGGCTTATTTACAGCACGCCTTTGTCCGCAACAGCGGCCAATTCTCCCACCGCAATCACCTCACCATACGCTATCAGGGCCGGGTGGTGGCCTCCATGTTTAACTATGATAATCGCGGCTTGGGGCGTATGCACTGGGCCACGGTGATGTCGGTGTTGAGCTATTTTCATTGGCATATACTGGGGGTGGCCAAGCGCTCAGGTATTATCGACCAAGTGATCAAGCCGGCGGCCGAAGACATGCTGGTGGTGGCGCACCTGGCGGTGGCGCCGGAAGCCCAGGGTTTGGGTTTGGGCTCACGCCTAATTAGCCACGCCGAAAACATCGCGCGCGAGCACGGTTACGCCGGCTTGGCCTTAGATGTGGCGATGGACAACCCCTCTGCCCAGCGCCTGTACGAACGCCTCGGTTTTTGTGTGCGCGCCGAGCACCCATCACCTATTGGCGAGGTGCCCGGCCACCGCTATATGGAATGGCGTTTTTAGTCGGTCTCTTCCAGCTGCAGTTCTTTCAATTTTCGAGTTAGGGTATTGCGCCCCCAGCCCAATAGCGCGGCGGCGTCACGCTTGCGCCCGGCGGTGTGTTTAAGGGCGGTTTCGATCATCGCCTGCTCAAACTTCGGCAGGGCAATATTTAAAATTTCTTTTTGCCCCTGGGCCAAGGCGTTATCGGCCCACTGGCGCAGGCCTTTTTCCCAGTCGCCGGCGGCGCTGGTCTCTCCGCTTTCGCTCTGCTGCAGCAGCTCTGGCGGTAAATCCTCAATATGAATTTCCCGGCTTGAGGCCATTACGGTTAGCCAGCGGCAGGTGTTTTCCAGCTGGCGCACATTACCCGGCCAGTTAAGGGTGCACATATAGCGCTGGGTTTGGGGGAGCAGCACTTTGGGCTCTACATTTAATTCCAGGGATGCCTTGCGAATAAAGTGCTCGGCCAATTTGGGAATATCCTCTTGGCGCTCGGCTAAGGTGGGAATATGAATGCGGATAACATTCAGGCGGTGGAATAAATCCTCTCGAAAGCCCCCCTCGGCCACTAACTTTTCAAGATCTTGGTGGGTGGCGGCAATAATGCGCACATCGACCTTAACCGGAGTATGGCCGCCGACGCGGTAGAATTCGCCATCGGCCAGAACCCGCAGCAGACGAGTTTGGGTATCCGCCGGCATATCGCCAATTTCATCCAAAAATAGGGTGCCGCTATTGGCCTGCTCAAAGCGCCCCTGGCGCTGATTGGCGGCGCCGGTAAAGGCGCCTTTCTCATGGCCGAACAGCTCTGATTCCATCAGGTCTTTGGGGATGGCAGCCATATTGAGGGCGATAAAGGGCTGGCTGCGGCGCGGGCTGTGGCGGTGCAGTGCCTGGGCCACTAGCTCTTTACCGGTGCCCGACTGGCCGTTAATTAGCACCGTGATATTGGACTGGGACAAGCGCCCAATGGCCCGAAACACCTCCTGCATGGCCGGTGCTTCACCAATAATTTCCGCATCGCTGGCCTCGCTCTGGCTGGCCTCGCGCACCTGTTCGGCGGCTTGGGTCAGGGCGCGCTGGGTCATCGCCACTGCCTCGTCGATATCGAAGGGCTTGGGCAGGTATTCAAACGCGCCGCTTTGATAGGCGGACACGGCGCTTTCCAGATCCGAATGGGCGGTCATGATAATGACCGGAAGGTCTGGGTGGCGTCGCTGTAATTGTTGCAGCAGATCGAGGCCATCGATACCGGGCATGCGGATGTCGCTGATAACCACTGTGGGTTGGGTTTGTTCGAGCTGGTTTAGGGCCTCGTCGCCATTGGCAAAGCTCTGGGTTTTAATTTTGGCCTGTTGTAGGGCCTTTTCCAGCACCCAGCGGATACTGCGGTCGTCGTCGATAATCCAAACGATGGCGTCGCTCATAGGGTTTGCTCCAGATCCTGATGCAAGGGCAAATAAATTGAAAACTGGGTGCGGCCTGGCTCGCTCTCACACTCAATTAGGCCGCCGTGCTGGCTGATCAACTGCTGCGAAATGGCCAGGCCCAAGCCGGTGCCAGTGGCGCGGCCGGTGATCATGGGATAAAAAATATGATTGAGAAGAGCGTTGGGTATGCCCGGGCCATTGTCGATAATATCGATGCGCACCACCAGCCGATGAAAACGCTTGCCGATAGTAAACTGACGGTGAATACGGCTGCGCAGGGTGATACAGGGCGATTTAACCGCGCTTTCTTGCAGCGCTTGTATCGCATTGCTAAGTACATTGAGCAAGGCTTGGATCAGTTGCTCCGGGTCTGCTGGCAGATCGGGAATACTGGGGTCGTAATCTTTTACCAGGGTAATACGTTCGCCCACTTCGGCCTGAATAACCGCTAATACTCGCTCCAGCACTTCATGAATATTGACCTCGGCGAGCTGCGGCGGCTGGTTGGGGCCAAGCATACGGTCGACCAGATTGCGCAGCCGATCGGCCTCATCGATGATCACCTGGGTATAGTCGCGCAGCTCTTCTGAGTCCAGCTCTTTGGCCAGTAGCTGGGCGGCGCCGCGAATACCGCCGAGTGGGTTTTTAATCTCATGGGCCATATTGCGCGCCAGGCTGCGGCTGGTTTCCTGGGCGGTGAGCATAGACTCTTCACGGGAGATGCGCAGCAGTCGATCCAAGGGTTGGATTTCAATCGCCAGGCCCTGATCGTCGGCCAGTGGGGTTACGCTGTAATCGATGGTCACTTGGCTGCCGTTGGGCAGGCGCCACAGAACCCTGCGCTTGGTGTATTGGTGTTGCTCTTCCAAGGCTTGGTGCAGGGCGCCAATGGCCTCGGGGTTTTCGTCGAAAAACGATAAAAACGAACTGTTGGCCACCTGCGCCCGGCTGACCGCCAGCAGATCTTCTGCGGCCGGGTTCATATGTCGCAGGCGCAGGCGCTCGTCGACGATTATGACCGCCGTGCTGAGGCTATCGAGTAGCTGCTGATAATTCATACTAAGCCCTGAGCTTGCCGTGTTGCCGCAGCGGTGATCACTGCTGGTGCATGTGCACTTAACAGTGCTGTCGCAGGGAGGAGTTGCAAAAACCAAACCAATTGCTAAAAATTTAGAGTGTTTTTATTAACTCATTGTTTTATAAGGTTGTTTTTGAGCTGTCGAGACAGGCCCAAGTCAGCGCGGGACAGTTCCCAGGGCCAGTGTAGTCGATTGCAGGGAGGTGCGCACTATAATGGTGCATATTGATTGGCTGGCTGGGTTTTATGGCGGGTATCAGCACAACTGACCGGGGGAGGGATTGCCTTTTTAGTCAAAAGGGGGCGGCCTGAAGATGCAAAGCTCGCCCTGGCCGAGCAGTAGCGGCAGCTACTGCTCGGCGTCTTGTTTAGGTTTTTTTACGTCGCCGCTGGCCTACCAAACCGATCAGCGTCAGGCCCAGTAGGGCAAGCGCCACAGGCGGTAAACTTGGTACTTGCGCGGCTGCGGCTGGAGCGCTAGCGGCAGCGGCTGAAATCTGGTAGAAAAAATTATAGGCTGCGCCGCCGGCAGCACCTGCAACGCCGTTGGAATAGTTGTAGCGCAGTGCTGCAGTCGACGGGCCTGGCAAGCTGCCGGGCAGGCGGTAGCTGCCGCTACTGTTACTGGCATAGACACAGAAAAAATAGTTACCTGGGCCGATTGCGGCGCTGCCACCGCTGATTAGAAAATTATTCTGGCTCAGGCTGGGAGGTGAGGTGATAAAGCTAACAGAACTGCTGCCACTGCTGTTTAGGCTGAGGCTACCTTCATCAATCACCGGATAGCCACTGGCGTCACTGCGTATACCGTAGCGAAAACCACTACCAGCCGATTGATCATCGGCAATTAGGCTAATGCCGCTGAGGCTGACCCAGGTGCTGGCGTTAAAGGGCAGGCACAGCACTTGACCGCTGTCAGTAGCGTCGGTGAAGCTATTGATTAAGCCAGCCGCTGGCGGGTTGGGCAGGGTTAGTGGCGAGCTGGGAATGGTGTCTGCCAATAGTAGTGGTTGGCTAAAGCTGTGGGCTGAAATCAGTAACAGCCCCAAGGTAAATATTCTAAGCATAGTCTAGTCCTTTATAAGTTGACTAAACACGATTATCCAGCTGTGTTAGTTGGTCAATCAATACCCAGTTTTTGTGGTTATTCAGAGGTTAGGCTCTTAAATATCTTTTGCGCCACCTTTTGCACCGCAATGGTGCGCGCACTGATTTAGTCTTGGTCATTGCTGTCCTCAGCGCCCTCGGCGGTATCCGGTGCGCTTGCACTCTCTGATTCGGGCGCATCATTTTCAGCAGCTTCTTCAGCAGCTTCGGCCTCTTCGTTTTCTGGCTTGGTTTGTTCGGCATCACTGGCCTCGGGTGTTGGCCCGTCTGCCGCTTGCTCGGTGTCACCGTCGCTCGATGTCTGTTGTTGGTCTTCTGCTAGAGGCTCCAGCTCACTTTCGTCTGCGGATGCTTGGCGCAGTAGAGATGAGGGCCGATGAACGTAGATAGTGGCCGACTCGCTGGTGGCCACGGTGGCCCCAGTGGCGCTGCGCAGGCGCGCTTGTAGTTTGTGGGTGCCTTGGGGTATCTCTTTTATTTTGGCTTTGCCATTGCTGCTGGCCAGTAGTTTGCCATTGTGCAGCAGCTCTATTTTTAGCCCTGTTTTGGCGTTGGCTAGGGCCTGATTTACCGCGCTTTGGTCGGCGCTATTGGAGTTGATATTCACCTCGAATTTGGCTTCTACCGATAAGTCGCGCAGCCCAGCCGTCAGGTGGCTTTGGTGCTTGGGGCTAAGCAGGTACAGGCGGTATACGGGTTTAAAAAAGGGCGCGGCTTTGGCTTTGGGCTTGTTTTTTAAGTCCATTGCCTGGCTGCGATTGAGCTCGGGTAGATTCACCAGCTCAGATTTTTGCTGCTTGCTGGGTTTGTCGCTGTAGCTGATATTGCCGTGTTCATCGACGGTTTTATATATCTGTCCCCAGCTTGGGCCTGTGGCGATGATCAGTGCAATGGCAAAGCTGTATTTGATGATATTCACAGTGCGGGCCCCAGTTGGTGTTTAAGTGTTAAGGTAGCTTAAGACTGTAGTTTAAACGATTTGTGCCCCATGCTGCTTTCAATAGGCTGTTAGCACCCACATTAGTCGAGCGGGTTTTTCATAAACTTAAGCAGGGCCTCGGGTAAACTGCTGCAGTCAGCTTTGGCGGCCAGTTCATCCACCTCGGCCGAGTTGGCCGTATGCCAGTAGAGCACGGTTTTATCGCTGTGATTGGCGCAGTAGTTCAGCACGCCGGCGGCGGCCTTGGCGGTGTAGGTGGGCTCTAGCTTGAGTTTGGTGTGCTTAAACATTTGCTGGGCCCACTCGCCATCGGTACTGGGGTGGCCGTAGCCTTTACCGTAAAAATTGTGCTGCAGCTCTACAGTGGGCAGTTCAACGCCTTTGAGGCTTGGGTCTAATCTACACAGGTAACGATAGCAATCGGCCTGTAACTTGGTAATGGTGGCCTCGGTGCAAATGGGCAGTGGCCCCAGGTGCGAGGGTGCAACTCTGACCCCGACAGTGCGGGTCTTTAGCCCCGCCAGACGACAACCTAAACTTAATCCGGCGAGGGTTGCGCTGGAGCCAACCGGGCAGAAAATAGTATCCGGCTCGGGCGAAAGCCCGGCTTGTACTTGTTGGCGCAGCTCAAAAGCGGCGTTGACAAAGGCGATACAGCCAGCCAGGTTGGAGCCGCCCGCCGGCAGATGGTAAGTATTGTTGCTATGAATGAGTTTATCCCAGTAAAACTGCAGTGCGGTATTGAATAGCCCGCCCCGATAGTTGAGCTTGGCATTAAAGCGGTGCATTAATTTGAGGTTGCGCTGCACATAGGGGCTAAGGGGCTGCTCGAACAGGTAGATCTCAACCGGAATATCCATCTGCAAACCATAGATAGCAGTCGCCACCCCGTGGTTAGTGCCAATGCCCCCCATGGTCACCAGCTTCTTCTTGCCCGAGCGAAAAAAGTCCGCCAGCACAAAATCCAGTTTGCGCACTTTATTGCCGCCGTACAGTGTATTGGTCTTATCGTCCCGTTTTATCCACAAATTGGGCGCCAACTGGGTCGCCGGCTCCACTGGCGTAGGCAACTTGGCAATCGCCACCACCGGCACCTTCTCCTCCAGGCCCGGAAACGCACTAAAAAGGGGATAATTCATCAGTTGGCTCAAACTAAAGTATTAAAATTGCAGGCATTTTAAACATATCCAGGTATAAAGTAGTAGCTGTAAATAACCAGACTTCATATGCAGCATCAAAGAAGAATACTTGTTCAGGCCGTTAAAATTGGTGGCTCCGATGCCGAGCCTTGTGGTGGTGGCAATTTATTTTCAAACAGTAGGCATAACAAAGCAGCCCAAAAACGCGCAAGCGAATCACAAGACTAGAAGCGCCACCGCCCAACCGGCAAGCAACGCTTGCCAACTCTTGGCAGGAGGCCAAAGCGAGAGCGGAGGGCCAAGCAAAATCGCATTTTGCGCCGGCGCGCAGCGAACGGCGTTTGCAAATCATCTTGGATGATGATTTGCAAACAGTAGGTAAAGAACACACAAAAAAAAGGCCCCAATAGGGGCCTTTGTAAGTACTGCGATGCGTTTATACAGAGTAGTACATATCAAACTCAACGGGGTGAGTGGTTTGCTCAACCCGGTGTACATCGTCCATTTTCAGTTCAATGTAGGCATCGATCATATCGTCGGTGAACACGCCGCCACGGGTCAGGAACTCGCGGTCGCCGTCGAGGCAGTCCAGGGCTTCGCGCAGGCTGCCGGCCACGGTGGGGATGGCCAGGGCTTCTTCGGCGGGCAGGTCGTACAGATCCTTATCGGCCGCATCGCCGGGGTGAATCTTGTTTTGTACACCGTCCAGGCCGGCCATCAACATGGCGGCAAAGCACAGGTAGGGGTTGGCGATTGGGTCGGCAAAGCGCGCTTCAATACGTTTGCCCTTAGGTGAGGCAACGTAGGGAATGCGAATGGAAGCAGAGCGGTTGCGGGCGGAGTAGGCCAGCATTACCGGGGCTTCAAAGCCTGGGATCAAACGCTTGTAAGAGTTGGTGCCAGGGTTAGAGAAGGCGTTAATGGCTTTGGCGTGCTTGATGATACCGCCGATGTAGTACAGCGCGGTTTCGCTCAGGCCAGCGTAGCCGTTACCGGCAAACTGGTTCTCGCCGTCTTTCCAGAAAGACTGGTGTACGTGCATACCAGAGCCGTTATCGCCAACCACGGGCTTGGGCATAAAGGTCGCGGTTTTGCCATAGGCGTGGGCGACGTTGTGCACGCAGTATTTAAGAATCTGTACTTCGTCAGCTTTTTTGACCATGGTGTTAAACACTACCCCAATCTCACACTGGCCAGAGGTGGCCACTTCGTGGTGGTGTACCTCAACGTCCAGGCCCATGGCCTCCATGGCGTTACACATGGCACCGCGAATGTCGTGCAGGCTGTCTACTGGGGGTACAGGGAAGTAGCCGCCTTTAACGCGTGGGCGGTGGCCCATATTGCCGTCGGCAAAGTCGCGGTGGCTTGACCAGTGGGCCTCTTCCGAGTTGATCTCATAGCCGCAGCTGCCCATTTCGTCTTTCCACTTCACATCGTCAAACACGAAGAACTCTGGCTCAGGGCCGAAGAAGGCGGTATCGCCAAGGCCGGTAGATTTCAGGTACTCTTCGGCGCGCTTGGCGACCGAGCGGGGGTCGCGCTCATAGCCCTGCATGGTAGAGGGCTCAACGATATCGCAGCGCACAATCACGGTGGGCTCGTCGGTGAAGGGGTCCATTACCGAGGCTTCGTCATCGGGCATTAAAATCATGTCGGATTCGTTAATGCCTTTCCAGCCGGCGATGGAGGAGCCATCGAACATCTGACCGTCTTCAAAGAAGTCTTCGTCGACTGCTTTGGCGGGAATGGTTACGTGCTGCTCTTTACCTTTGGTGTCGGTAAAGCGCAGGTCTACCCAGCGGGCTTCATTTTTTTCGATCAGCTTCAGAGTGTTCTCTGACATCTTAAACCTCCAGGGGGCTATTGGTCTTGACTGATAATAATGATGTGGCACAAGGCCAGTTTTATTGCTACTGCACTTGAGTTCGCAAATAGTGTGCCAGCTTGCCAGGGCCTTAAAAGCCGGGGTTTTAAGGGGTCTGATCAATTAGCGACCACTGTGGGCGCACCATTTTGGTGATGGCGCCAATTTGGTGCGCTTATTTGGTGCGCGACGCCTTGAATTGGTTCAAGGTGAGAATTTAAGCCGGCTGGATTATAATCGCCGCCTTTGGGGCCCTAGGGCCATGTTCTCTATCAAGCAATAGCCATCTTATGCACTTTATCGTTCGCCTATTTCCCGAGATCACCATTAAGAGCGCCCCAGTGCGCAAGCGCTTTGCCAGGCAGTTAAAGAATAATCTGCGGCTACTGTTAAGGCGTATCGATGACAATATCCGGATAGGCCAGGATTGGGAGAAAATCGATATTAAGCTGGCCGCTGCCAGTGCCGAGCAGCAAAACCAGGTGGCCCTAGTGCTTGCCCGCACCCCGGGCATTGCCCACTTCTCTTTGGTGCATAAATACCCCTTGGGCGACCAGCACGACATCTATGAAAAAACTGCCCACCATTGGGCCGCAGCGCTAGCGGGCAAAACCTTTAGCGTGCGGGTTAAGCGCACCGGTGAGCACAACTTTAGCTCTACCGATATTGAGCGCTATGTGGGCGGCGGCCTCAACCAGCACAGCGAAGCTGCCGGTGTGCGGCTAAAAAACCCCGATATTACCGTACAGCTGGAAATCAAAGACAATCAGCTCTATGTGGTGGAAGACCGTCGCCCGGGCCTGGGTGGCTTTCCGCTGGGCACCCAGGACCCGGTGCTGTCGTTAATCTCCGGTGGCTTTGATTCCACTGTGTCCAGTTATTTATGTATGAGGCGCGGCCTGCGCACGCACTACTGCTTTTTTAACCTAGGCGGGCGCGAGCACGAGTTGGGGGTCAAAGAGGTGGCCTATTACCTGTGGAACAAGTTCGGCTCCAGCCACCGGGTGCGTTTTGTCACCATCCCGTTTGAGGCGGTGGTGACGGAGATTTTACAGCACACCAAGAACTCCCATATGGGGGTTATTCTAAAGCGTATGATGCTGCGCGCCGCCAGCCAGGTGGCCGAGCAGGCGGGAATTGAGGCCCTGGTCACCGGTGAAAGCGTGGCCCAGGTGTCCAGCCAAACCCTAACAAACCTAAGCGTTATTGATAAAGTGACCGACGCCCTGGTGCTGCGGCCGCTGATCACCATGGATAAAAACGATATTATCACCATCAGTCGCCAGCTTGGCACCGATAAACTGGCCGCGGCGATGCCGGAATACTGTGGCGTGATCTCGAACAGGCCAACGGTAAAGGCGCGCATGGACGATGTGCTGGCGCAGGAGGCGCGCTTTGATTTCGGTGTGCTGGAGGCCGCCGTGGCGGCCTGCCGGGTACAGCAGATAGACGAAGTGATGGCCGACCTGGAAAACCCAGCGGCCGAGCTGGAGTTGATCCGCGAGCTGCCCGCCGGGGCGCTGGTGATTGATATTCGCCACCCCGAGGAAGAAGAACGAGCGCCCCTGGCGCTGCCCTCGGAGCAGCTGCTAAAAATACCGTTTTACAGTTTAAGCAGCCGCTTTGCCAGCTTGCCCGAGGCGGCCTATTACCTCTATTGCGATAAAGGCATACTCAGCCGCCTGCACGCCGGCCACCTGTTGGATCAGGGGCACCAAGTGGGGGTTTATCAGCCCGCTAGTCTTTAATCGTGACACCGCTGGGCTTTAAGCGGTAGACCACCATGCCTTCGGTGACACTGGCAGGGTCAAAGCTCTGCTTTTGTTCGGCCGCCTCATGGGCCAGGTGGGCGCGGGTCTTGGCCAGGTCTAAGTTCAGCTTTTGCAGTTCACCGGTGGCGTAGGCGGTTTTGCCGCGGGCGCTCAGTGGGAACACCATATCGCCGTCTTTTACCTTGATTTTCAGGCTGCTGCCGCCCTCGTTGGTCACCAGCTCGGCCCAGCAGCCGCGCTTTTTGCACACATCCACCACCTTGCCTTCAACGGTAATGGTCTTGCCCATATATTGCTCGGGGTTGGCCATTACGGTTTCCACCGCGATCAGGTCTTTCATTACCGCGCCGCTGCCAAATTGTTGGTCGGCGATGGCGGCGCCTGCCACCAGGCTAAGGCCGAGGGCTAGGGTGCTGAGAAACTTTTTCATGGGCTTACCTTTGTCTGCTGTTAAATTTGTTTGTGCGCTACAACTTCACGCCAAGCCGCTGTAGCGGGCCTGTTCAAGGGCGGCTAAATCATAGTGTCTATCATTTGTTGTGGCAAACGATTAACAGACCGCCTTGGTATTACTTACCTCAATATCACCTACGTTAGTGTGCAGTTACAAACCCTGGGTTGTTATTTATACGGCGATATTAAAATTGTCTAATAAATTAATCGCAAGTATAATTATTCTTATTACTATTATTTTAATTCATAAGTATTACCTGGAGAGTCCCCTAAATGAAAAACCGTGCAATATTGGCACTGGGCTTAGTTTTTAGTCTTAGCCCCTTGTCTGCAGCCATTGCCCAAACCAACCAAAGCCAAGCGGTCGACCTAGGCAAGGTCGATGTGGTCGAAGAAGTGGAGGCCGACAGCGTGGCCGCAGCCCAGCCCGATAGTGGCGAGGGCGTAGAAAATGGCAGCACCAGCCTATCCAGCGCCGCCATTACCGAGCTGGGGCGAGGTGATTTTGATACCACCGAAATATTTAGCGCCTTACCATTTGTGCAAATGGATAATGAGCGTCGGGTGGCCACCGGCAAATCGATCCAATCCCTGGCGCCGGCTAATTTTGCTATTGCCGGGGGCAATTACTACAACAACAATATTATGATTAACGGTGTTGGCGCTAACTCGGTGATGGATGTCAGTAATACCAACCCGCTCAATGCTAATGAAGTGGCCGGGCAAACCGCCCAAACGGTCTATTTAGATCCCAGCCTAATTGGCGATATTGTGGTGCAAGATAGCAATATTTCAGCAGAGTACGGCGAGTTCAGTGGCGGTGTTGTTGAAATGAATGTGCGCCAGCCCAAAGATGAGTTTAGCGTGACGCTCAGCGCCGCTATGCAGACCGATAGCTGGGTTGATTATTTACTCGACCCGGATAACCGCCCCGACAACAGTGCTGACTTGCCAGAGCCGTCGGTATTTGAAAAATACAAAACCTCACTCAGTGTCGATATCCCGGTGAATGAGCGGTTTAAAATGCTGGCCGCTTATTCGCGCATTGAATCCGAGGTTGATTACTACTTAATTGATGGCTACAGCACTGCACCGCGTGGCAATGGCACCGTGTCTGAAAATTTCTTGTTAAAAGGGGTTTACGCCATCAGCGAAAACCTGGAGGCAGAGGGCCAAGTAATTTACACGCCCTATGACAGTGAATCCCAGTCTGCGGCGGGTATCGACAACCTGTATGTCGGTGCCTCCGATGGCGCCCAGGCCTATTTTAAACTCAGTGGCGCGAGTGGCGATATGGATTGGGAAACGCAGCTGGCCTACAGCCGCAGTGACGCTGGCCGAACCGCGCCGAATATTAACTACAGTTTACCCTCGGCGGCGCCATCGGTTGATTGGTGCAGCAGAAGAAACTGTACTCGCGGTGGCTTAGGGGCCCTGGACCAAGAGCAGGAAGATTGGACCTTCGACGTTAAAGTGGCCCAACCTCTGTGGCAGGGCGAGCTGCGCTACGGTGCGGAACTGTCTAAGATTGAGGCTCATAAATCACGCCCCCAAGATGTGTACGCTTATTCGCGCGCTAAAATCTATGCGAAGCTGGATTGCCCAAGCGGTGATCTGGGTTGTGTTGATGACGAGTATATAACCGGCCAATATCAATTGTGGGCAGCTTATAGCGCCGATATCAAACTCAATAAGCGCATTGTTTGGGCTGAGTTCCAGCGTGAATTTGGCGAGTTTGATGTGCGTGCTGGCCTGCGTTACAGCCACGACGATTTTCTTGCCAATGATAATATCGCGCCACGCTTCACCGCCAGTTGGGAGTTTTTGCCCGACACCCGCCTAACCTTTGGTGCCAACCGTTATTTTGGTAAGAGCATGGTGTCTTATGCCATTCGCTCGCAATATCCTGATCGATACATGTATCGCCGCGGTGCGGTAAAAGATGATAACGGCGTTTATCAGGCTGAGGATTGGGCGCTGTATGCTCACTCGCGCTCGACTGATTATAAACAGGCTGAGCTTGACACGCCTCACTCAGATGAGCTGACGCTCGCTCTGGAGATGCCGACTCCTTTGCGGGGCAAGTTTAAAATTGAAGCGATAAAACGCGATCACAAAGATAGTTTTGCGCGCTCAAATGATACCCGGGTCAGTTTTAATGCTGATACAGGCAAGACTCTGTTTACCCGGCAATACGAGATCACCAATGAGGGCTTTACGGATTATGAGGCCCTGAGCTTACAGTGGCAAACCGCTTTTGATAAGCACGGTTTTGCGATAAATATGACCTGGTCAGACACCCTTGTATTTGCCGCGCAGGAAGATTATTTCGACGAAGTTGACGGCAGTGAGTTAAGCAGTGATTTTGTTTATTACAACGGCCAGGTCATTAGTAAGGCCGATGTTTCAATGATTGAAAGTCGCAGCAATTTTGGCTCCAGTTTTCGTGGCTGGATGGCTTGGAGTGCACGCTGGTTTAACGATACCTTGAGCACTAATGCCAGCTTGCACTACAACAGTACATCGAGAGAGATTGCAGACAGCAGGGAAAACATAAGCATTGATGATGAACAATTTGATGTTTATACCGTGCAGCGCCGGGATGACCACACCAATGTTAAACTCAGTGCTGAATACGAGCTGTTTGACAGTGATAGTGGCCGCGCAGTTTTACAACTCAAGGCGGACAACATCTTTAATAATCGACCTCACACTAAGATTAGTCTCAGCAACCCTTACCAGCTGGGCCGCTCTTTCTGGCTGGGTTTTAGTTACACTTACTAAGCGTTGTTAGACTGGATTTAAACAATAGCCCGGCTTGCCTCGCGTAAACCGGGCTTTTTTGTAACAGGATGTTGCCTATTAAGTTTAAGTGGAATCTTTCGCTGTTAGTATTGCTTCTGCTGCTGGCTGTATTGGTTTGGCTCTTTGGGTTGGCTGATAAAGTTGCGCAGCCACAAAGCTCACAGTCGCCGGCTGTTAGCTTGAACCGGCCACAAGCTGGAGTCAGCGCCTCTGACGAGATTGGTAAAGCTGGCGAGCGTAAAGCAAGCCCTGAGCAATATCCGCTTGGTCGATTTTTTGTTGCCGCAGATAGAGTCGCCATGGAGCCGTGCAGAGATCGAGGCTCAATATAAGCCAGGGAATGTGAATGTTTATACTAAGGAAGTCGTGGATGAGGCCAATAATGAGTGCTTGCGGCAGCGTAAATTTGGTCTGCAAGATCGGGAGCTTGTGGCCTTGCAATACCACGTAGAGCAAGGCGTACTAAGCCCAGAGCAGGCACTGCCGATTGTTGCCAAATATTGGCATTACCGGCCGCCGCCGGAGCCGGTACCCTGCCGGCGATAAGGCCCATGCTATTCGGCCTCGACCACGCTGTAGTTGATGTCCATTTTATAGTGGCGCCGCTGCCACTGGCTCTGTGGCGGTGCGGCGGGGTAGGGCTGGGCGCGGCGCAGTTGGCGTTTGGCGGCGCGCTCAAATAGGCGGTGGCCCCGGCGGCCACTTATTTCTGCGCGGATTAAATTGCCCTGCCGGTCAATGCTGAATTGGGTGCTGACCACTCCGGCCAGGCGGCGCTTGCGCAATTTTTGCGGGTAGCGTTTAAAGCGGTTTAAATGCTGCAGTACCTGGCTATCGTAACTGGCCACCAGACTTTGGGCGCCGCGCCGCTGGCCCTGGCCAGTTTCATTTTGTTTATTGTTTTTGCGGCTGCCATCAATTCCCTGTTTGCCTTTTTGCTCAGCTAATTTTACCGGGGTGGCGGCGGTGATGGGTTTGGGCGGCGGTTTTATCGGCGCGGGTTTGGGCTTGGGTTTTGGTCGCGGCTTTGGTTTTGGTTTTGGCTTGGGTTTGGGCAGCAGCTCGGCTGGCTGGGCTGGGCTGGGGGCAATGGCTTGGCTGCCGCGACTGGCGGCCTGTAAACCCAGAGATATGCGGGTGGCGGCAATTTTTACCGGCGCTGGCTTGGCCGCCAGCAAACTATAGCCCCCCGCCAACAGGCCGCCGTGCACTAACAGCGAGGCCAGCAGCCAGCTGTTTAGGTGCTTGCCGCTCACTGGCTTGCGGGCTCCAATAAAAAGCGCGCATCTTCTATCGCCAGGGCGCCCAATAGCTCCAGGGTATCTACCACCCGCTGGGCCGGGGCGTTTTTATCAACCTCTAGCAGGGTGATCGGGGCTTTGCCCTTGGTGGCAATAATATTGCTCAGCGCCGCCTCGGTTTGCTTGGCGTTAAGGGTGGGGCCGCCGTTAATGCGCCAGCCCTGTGCGCTGTCCAAAATTGTCAGGGTCAGGGGCTGCTCGGGCGCCTGGCTGCTGGCGCTGGCGGCGCTACTGGGCAGCTCTAAATCCAGGGTCAGTTGGGGGGCATTGATAATCAGCATCATAAACGCGATCAAGGTGAAGATCACATCCACCATCGGCATCATGCTGCTGTCGCCGCCACTGGCTTGGGTATCGTTTTCGCCCAGCTCAATCATTGGGTTTGCTCTGGGCTTGGCTCAGGGCCAAGGAAAATTGGTTGAGAATTAACTTGGCCTCGCCCAGGCTGCGGCGAATGCGTGAAGACAGCAGCGCGTGGGCAACAATGCAAAAAGCGGCAATCACCAACCCCACCGCTGTGGTGGAAAGGGCCTGCCATAAACCGTCGGCCACGATCGATGGCTCCACTGGCCCCTGGTGCAGGCCAATATCCCGAAACGCTCGCATCAGCCCTACTACGGTGCCCAGCAAGCCAAACATTGGCGCCAGGGTGGCCACCGTCATCAGTGCCGGCATGCGCGCCTGCAGTTGGCCCTGAATGGGCAGCATAGCGGTCAGGGCGGCATCGTCGCGCAGCTCTTTGCTGTGGCTTTGCAATTGCCACAGTTGGGCCACCGCGGTTTGGTAAAAGGGTTGCTGGTGTTGCAAAGCCTGCCAGGCGGGCTGGTAGTCGCCCGTTTGCAGCTGGGGCAGCAGTTGTGACTGTTGGCTCGGGCTTAGGCGTTTTAATTTGCCCAGGGTAAAGCTGCGTTCCATGATCAGCGCCAGGCCAATCAAGGAGCAGAGTAATAAAGGGCTAAAGCTTACAAATAGCCAGAGAGTTGGGTTCATAGTTTTTTAGTGGCTTGGGTGATGATCGGCGCCGCCGCCTTTGGCAGGTTTGGCGGCCTGACATAGCCGGGTCGACGGCTGATACTGTGTAAAAAGCTCTCTAGCGCGGCCAGCTCGTGGCGGTCTAGTTTTAGCGGTTTGATATGCTGCGATAGTTTCGGCCCGCCGGGCTTGGGCTTATTGCGGATGGTCATGCCGGCGTTGTACATATTGAGCACGCCGCGCAGGCTGGGGAATAATCCATTGTGCATATAGGGGCCAGTGTGGGCTATATCGCGCAGGCTGGGGGTGCGAAATTTACCCTTGTCTTGCTCCTGACCGGTAATATCGTAACGGCCCAAATCCTGGTAAAAGCGGCCGTAATAACTCAGGCCAATATTGTGGAATTTATCGTCGCTAAACTCTGGGCCGTTGTGGCAGTTGATACAGCGGGCCTTGGTGCGAAACAGGTGCAGGCCATGAATTTCCTGGTCGCTTAGGCGCTGGTAGTCGCCTTTTACAAAGTGGTCGAATTTGCTCGCGCGCGACACCACCGTGCGCTCAAAGGCGGCAATGGCCTTGCCCAAATGGGGGGCGTCAATGGTGTCGATACCAAAGGCCCGGCTAAACTGCTGTCGATAGCCGGGAATAGTATTGAGGGTGACCAGCACATCCTCTAGCTTGGCATTCATCTCCACTGGGTTTTCGATGGGGCCGAGGGCCTGGGCTGCCAGCCCCTCGGCCCGGCCATCCCAAAAGTGGCGGCTAAAATAGGCGCTGTTGAGGATGCTCATGGTGTTGCGGCGGCCGGTTTGGCGCTGGGCGCCAAAGCCGTTGCGGCGGCCGTCGGCCCAGCCCAGTTGTGGGTCGTGGCAGCTGGCGCAGGCAATCTGCCCAGAGGCGGATAGGCGCGGGTCAAAAAACAGCTGTTTGCCCAACTGCTCCACCGCTTCGGTTTGCCAAGCGGGATGCGCCAACTTGGCTAGGGGGCCGAGTTCTTGGGGGCTAACGCCTGGGTCGCTGGCCAGAGCTGGCCAGTGGCTGGGTGCCTGGCGGTACTGGGCAATTAGCTCAGCACTGGGGGCCTGGGCGGCCAGGTTGGGGGCGGCGGCTAAAAGGCCGGCCCACAACACTGCCACCAGCCCCTTGTTTGGGCTGCACATAATTAGATTACTTTTATATCAAACTAAGCGTCTATTGTAATCTAAGGGATAATCATTATTAAGTGTGGCCTTAGCTTAAGTTTAGGCTGCTTGATCTGCCCCATACTCTTCGCTAATTTGCTTAACCCAGTGGCTTACCCGGGCATCGGTTTGCTCAAATTGCTGGTCTTCGTCGATGGCCAGGCCAAAAAAGTGGCTTTTATCCGGGGAGCAGCCCAGGGATGCCTCAAAGTCGTAGCCTACCGTGGGCCAGTAGCCGATCATATTGGCGTTAACCTTTTGCATGATTTCATGCAGCCAGCCCATCGCATCGAGGAAGTAGTCGCCGTAGCCGAGCTGGTCGCCAAGGCCGTACAGGGCCACGGTTTTGCCGCTCAGGTCAAGGCTGTTGAGCATACCGTACTGGTCTTCCCAGTCCTCTTGAATGCCGCCAAAATCCCAGGTGGGAATGCCCATAATGATAAAATCGTGGCGCTCAAAGTAGCTTTCGTCGATATCGGTAATATTGGTCATATCGACGCTGATGCCCATGGTGGCCAGCTCATCACAAATTTTTTCGCCTACATCCTCGGTATTGCCGGTATCTGTGCCAAATATCAGGCCCACTCGGGCCTGCGCTAAATTGCTCATATTGGTTCCCCTTTTATCATGCGCCAATCCAGAACTAGAATGATAATGCGTATCATTTATTCTTGTCAAAAGTCGATTTGTGTTTTTTAGCCTAGTCTTACAAGCGGAGGCCTGGAAAACTAAAGTAAAACTGGCAGGGCCCGATAGATAAGGCCAGTGCACACTATTTTGCTGGAGTGATAATGATGAAGCCGGATAAGGAAGAGTTAGAGCACCAGGCGAGGCAGCGTAAGATAATCTATGGGATCATCGGCGTGGTGGTGGCCGCTTTGGCGATGGGGGCCTTTGTGTTTAACCAAGGCCCAACCCTGGCCGACCCAGATACCTTTAGTGCGGGCATGCCGG
>JAOXRV010000064.1 GCA_025800435.1 Cellvibrionaceae bacterium
GTCAGGGCTGCAGTCAGGGTGGTTTTACCGTGGTCAACGTGACCGATAGTACCTACGTTCACATGGGGTTTGGAACGCTCAAAAGTTTCTTTTGCCACTTTACGTGTCCTCTCAAAATAAGTGCTTAGCTCAGCACAGTAGTTAAACTTCAAAAAATTACAAAACTGTTACATTTTACCCTTTAGCGGGCGCAAAAAGCAGCCCTTAATGCCCGGCTACCATCTTCGCAATAATCTCATCGGCGACATTGCCCGGCGCCTCGGCGTACTTGGCGAACTCCATAGTAAAGGTGGCCCGGCCCTGGGTAGCAGAGCGCAGATCCGTGGCGTAGCCAAACATTTCGGCCAGCGGCACCTCGGCGTTTACCACCTTGCCCGAGGGGTTCTCATCCATACCGTGAATCATGCCGCGGCGGCGGTTCAAATCGCCCACCACATCGCCCATATTCTCTTCCGGGGTGACCACCTCAACCTTCATCATTGGTTCCAGCAGGGCGGCGCCACCTTCTTGGGCCAGCTTTTTGGTGGCCATGGAGCCGGCAATTTTAAAGGCCATTTCGTTGGAGTCAACATCGTGGAAAGAACCATCGTATAAGGTGGCCTTTAAGCCCAGCAGTGGGTAGCCGGCGAGCACGCCGTTTTGCATCTGTTCTTCAATACCTTTGCTGACCGCTGGAATATATTCCTTGGGTACGGTGCCGCCGACAATCTCGTTAACAAATTCCAGGCCCTCTGCGTTTTCGTCCTCGGCCGGTTCAAATTTGATCCACACATGGCCGTACTGGCCGCGGCCGCCAGACTGACGCACAAACTTGCCTTCGATCTCGCAGGTGTTCTTAATTCGCTCGCGGTAGGCCACTTGCGGCTTACCGATATTGGCCTCTACATTGAACTCCCGGCGCATACGATCGACCAGGATATCCAGGTGCAGTTCGCCCATGCCCGAGATAATGGTCTGGCCGGTTTCCTCATCGGTTTTGACCTTAAACGAGGGGTCTTCCTGGGCCAGCTTGCCCAGCGCTATGCCCATCTTCTCTTGGTCGGCCTGTGATCTTGGCTCAACCGCTACCGAGATCACCGGCTCGGGGAATTCCATCCGCTCCAGTACAATTTTACTCTGCTCGGAGCAGAGGGTATCGCCGGTGGTGACATCTTTAAGGCCAATGGCGGCGGCAATATCGCCGGCCAGTACTTCTTTAATTTCCTGGCGGTCGTTGGAGTGCATCTGCACCATACGACCAACCCGCTCGCGCTTTTCTTTAACCGAGTTGTATACCGCGGTGCCACTTTCAAGCTTACCCGAGTAAACCCGAAAGAAGGTCAAGGTACCGACAAAGGGGTCGGTGGCAATCTTAAAGGCCAGCGCCGCAAAGGGGGCCTCATCGTCGGCCTCGCGGGTTTCAATCTGCTCGGGGTCGTTCAGCAGGGTGCCTTCAATGGCCTTCACCTCAGTGGGTGAAGGTAAGTACTCAATAACTGCATCGAGCATGGCCTGCACACCTTTGTTCTTAAAGGCTGAGCCACCCAGTACCGGTACAATCTCATTGGCCAGGGTGCGTTGGCGAATCGCCGCTTTAATTTCATCCTCAGACAGCTCACCGTCTTCGAGGTATTTATCCATCAATTCTTCATTGGCTTCGGCGGCGGCTTCAACCAGGTACTCACGCATTTCTTCGCAGGTATCCTGAATGTCGGCGGGGATATCGCCGTACTCGAAGCTCATACCCTGGTCGGCTTCGTTCCACAAAATGGCCTTCATTTTGACTAAATCAACCACGCCTTTAAATTCATCTTCGGCACCGATGGTCATCTGCAGCGGTACCGGGTTGGCGCCCAGTCGCTGTTTAAGCTGGTCGACCACCATCTGGAAGTCGGCGCCGGCGCGGTCCATCTTATTGACAAATACCATCCGCGGCACTTCGTATTTATTGGCCTGGCGCCACACGGTTTCGGTCTGGGGTTGTACACCAGAGGAGCCACACAATACCACCACCGCGCCATCCAGCACCCGCAGCGAGCGCTCTACCTCAATGGTAAAGTCCACGTGCCCCGGGGTATCGATAATATTGACCCGGTGCTGGTCGAACTGCTGCTGCATACCCGCCCAGAAACAGGTGGTGGCGGCCGAGGTAATGGTAATGCCGCGCTCTTGCTCCTGCTCCATCCAATCCATGGTGGCGGCGCCGTCGTGCACCTCACCAATTTTGTGGGACAGGCCAGTGTAGAACAGCACCCGCTCAGTGGTGGTGGTCTTACCCGCATCGACGTGAGCACAGATACCGATATTACGATAACGGGAGATAGGTGTTTTACGCGCCACAGTGCGACCCTCAAATTCTATGTATTAAACAAGCCATTATAGGGGAAAAACCCAGCGATTAATGGTACTTACTTAAAGCCGCTAGTTGTCTTGAGCACCTCCGCAACCGCGGAGATAACGGACTTAAGAAAGTGCCATTGCCAAACCCATAAGCACGAAAGGCAGCCTAACGCTAGGCTGCCTTTCGGTACTACTTCGAAGCAATAAAGCTCGATTAGAAGCGGTAGTGGGAGAATGCCTTGTTGGCTTCTGCCATGCGATGCACATCTTCGCGCTTCTTAACAGCAGCACCCTTGCCTTGGGAGGCGTCGATCAGCTCACCGGCCAAACGCTGGGGCATAGACTTCTCGCCGCGGTTGCGCGAGTACTCTACCAGCCAACGCATTGCCAGGGCCTGACGGCGGGCAGGGCGTACTTCTACAGGCACCTGGTAGGTAGCACCACCAACACGGCGAGATTTAACCTCAACCATGGGGGCAATGTTTTCCAGGGCCTCGTCAAAGACCTCTAAAGGATCTTTGTTCAGCTTTTCTTGAACAGTGTCCAGGGCACCGTAAACGATGCGCTCAGCAACGGATTTCTTGCCGCTGATCATGACCATGTTCATGAACTTCGCCAGGGTGATATTACCAAACTTAGGGTCTGGCAGAATTTCACGCTTAGCGACAACTCTTCTTCTTGGCATTTTAAATCGCCTCTATCTTCAGGGTTTCTAAGACAACACTCTCATTACTCTTGATCGCCAGGCAGTAAAACCTTCGATCGCCTATCCTGAATGTGCTTAGCCTTACTCGGTTCACTAAATAGCAAGCCGAAAACGAGGGTAAAAGGACCTAATTACTTAGGACGCTTGGTACCATACTTAGAGCGACCTTGCTTGCGATCGCTAACACCCGAGGTGTCCAACGAACCGCGAACAGTGTGGTAGCGCACACCGGGCAGGTCTTTAACACGACCGCCACGAATCAGCACCACGCTGTGCTCTTGCAGGTTGTGACCTTCACCACCGATGTAAGAAGTAACCTCAAAACCGTTGGTCAGGCGCACACGGCAAACCTTACGCAGGGCTGAGTTTGGCTTCTTAGGGGTAGTGGTGTAGACACGAGTACAAACGCCGCGCTTTTGCGGGTTTGCCTGCAGGGCAGGTACGTCGCTCTTTTGCACTTTACGTTTTCTAGGCTTACGAACCAATTGGTTGATCGTTGCCATGAAAAAATGACTCCAGTTAATCACCTTCACAAGAAGGTTTCGTGAATTTAAACAACACCCCCTATTTAGGGGGCTGCGCATTGTACGGATGATAGCTGCCAAGGTCAAGCAACTGAGGGCCTTAAAGGGGGTTTCGCGTCAAAACTCCAACCCCTGGCAAACCAAGCCATAATTTCAGGCCTAGTTCACCTGTCGCCCCTATCGTTCAGGGATCTACAAGACCCGGATAAAGCTCACCCAAAGCCTAAAAGCTATGCGATAACTAGTTGTATTTGCTATTATTTGGGAGTCTTAGGAGACGCTACTCAGCCATAATATCGAGCAATCTGACTATGCCTTTGAAACTTACGAAACGGAGCTTCGCTGTTCTGCTGGCCAGTATTAGCTTATTGAGCCACGCCGAACAGGCACAACAGCCAAGCGCTGATGATAATAAGCACAATAAGCCGAGCCAAGCCGCCAAGCAACAAGCCACCGAGGATAAACAAACCGCAGCCCCGGCCCAACTGATAAACGAAGCTACTAAACCCAAAGCCGCCCCAGCACAGGCTGCGCCACAGCCATCAGCCGCCGAAGTTGATAGCCAAATGGCCGGCAAAGCAACAAGCCAGGCAAAGCCCGAAACCGATAGCCAAGCGGCCACTAAAGTGACAGACGAGGCAAAGCTCGGAACTGGCAGCAAAGCGGCCACTAAAGCGACAGGCGAAGCAAAACCTGAGGTAGAGCAGCTGTCGGTTCAGCGCCTGTGTACGGATATCGGCAAAAAACTCGGCAGTGTCAGTATCGCCGAATGTGAAAAACAAGCGCTGGTCGCCTCGGGTTACTTCACCCCCAAGGGCTATCCGCTGGCCATGCGCCACTATGGCCCCTTGCCCAATCGCACCCCCCAAGGTCGCATTATCCTTATGGGCGGCATTCACGGCGATGAATACGCCTCGGTATCGGTGCTGTTTAAGTGGATGAATAAGCTCAACCGCTACCACTCGGGCCTGTTTAATTGGCAGGTAATACCCCTGGCCAACCCAGACGGCCTACTGCAGCGTAAATCCAAGCGTCAGAACGCCAACGGTGTGGATCTAAACCGCAACTTCCCTACCCCAGACTGGGATGAAAAGGCCCTGCAGTACTGGCAACAGCGCACCTTTAAAAATGTGCGCCGCTATCCCGGCCCCAAGGCCGCCAGTGAGGTGGAAACCAAGTGGCTACTGAAAGTCATTGAAGAGTTTCAACCCGATGCGATTATCTCGGTACACGCCCCCCATAAGCTGATCGACTTTGACGGCCCCCAAAACCCACCCCAACAGCTGGGTAAACTGCAATTGCGCCGCCTGGGCACCTACCCCGGCAGCCTCGGCAACTACGGCGGTTCGGTGCTGGATGTGCCTATCCTAACCGTCGAGCTACCCTTTGCCGGCATTATGCCCAGCAATGCCGAAATCTCAAAAATGTGGACCGATCTGGTGGGCTGGTTAATTAAAGAAATACCGAAACAGAAGGAAAAGCGCCTGGCCAAAGCGGCCATTGAGGAGCCCCCCTCTGGCGGTACTGAGTAAGGGCCAAAACCGCTGATCGCTGGAGCTACAGTGATGGCCGGCCATCTCCGTCACCTCCGTGAAAACGCACTGCTGTCCGGGGAAAAGGCCCGACTGTTGGGGATAAAACCCAGCTTGAGGGGTAGGGGGCACTTTCTTCGTTCCAAAACGCTGCGTCCATGCAGCTGCGCCCGTTCATCCGGAGCCTAGTCACTGCGAAAGCACCCCCTACCCCTCA
>JAOXRV010000068.1 GCA_025800435.1 Cellvibrionaceae bacterium
AACTCGATGATGCTCAGCGGGACCCTAGAGCCGCGAGCGTGTGATTGACAATACAATAATAATAACCGGCCAATGGCCACAACAGCCAATGTTTAATGTTTAAATCCGCCCCCAGCGATTATCAGCAGCAAACCGAGCAACCCTGGCGTATACCGGTGGTGTTGGCAGTGACCATGTTTATCGGCTATTTAGACCGCATGAATATCAGCCTGGCACTGCCCCTGATCGCCGAGGAAATGCAGTGGACACTGGCCCAGAAGAAAACCAATGGCGGCCTATTGATGGCCTGCTTTTATATGGCCTACGGCGTGGCCAATATTTTTTTAACCCCCATCGCTGCGCGGTTTGGGCCGCGCAAAAGCCTGTTAGTGATTATTGGGCTGTGGTCGGTGTTTACCTCACTCGGCGCGGTATTTAGCCAAATACTGTTGGTGTTTATCGCCAGCCGCATTCTGCTGGGCCTGGCCGAAGGCACCCATGTGCCAATGATGAACCAGCTTACCAAAAACTGGTTTGCGGCCCACCACCGCAGCCGCGCCACCGGTATTTGGATGGGTGGTTTATTTGTCGCTATTTTAAGCGGCCCTATTATTTTGGTGCCGGTGATGCACCATTTCGGCTGGCGCGCCGGCTTTCACCTGCTGGCCATTACCGGCGTTATCGTCAGTTTGCCGCTGGTGTATTTATTTATTAAAGATCAGCCGCGCCAGCCCCCCAAAGAAGACCCAAGCAAAGCACCGCCGGCGCACTATTTAAAGGCCGACCAACAAAGCCTGGCGAGCATTATTAAAACCCCGGTATTCCTAGTGGCGCTGGCCACAGGCTTAATAAACCATATGTTGGCAGTGGGCATTAGCAACTGGCTGCCCAGTTATTTGGCCAGCCGCAGTGATGTGGATTACGCCGACCTGACTTACCTGGGCGCCCTGCCCTATGTGTTTTCACTACTGGGCTTGGTGCTGTGGCCCTGGCTGGGCGATAAAACCAACCGTCGCGCCCGCAACGCCGCCATCGGTTTTTTACTGGCCGGCGCCAGTACCTTGGTGTCCTTTAATCAATCGAGCTTGTGGTTGGCAATGGCCGGTTTCACCTTTGGCATTTTCTTTATCACCGCCTTTACGGCCTGCGAACACCCGGTCATTCAACATCTGTTCCCCCAACAGCTGGTGGCCCAGGGCTCGGGGGTGTATAACGGCGTGTGCATGATTGTCGGCGGTGGTATCGGCACTTTTTTTATCGGCGGGCTAATGGTCGATGCCAACGGCCACACCAACATCCTGCCGCTACTGCTGGCCTTTTCCGTCGCCGCTATCTGCAGCTTGGTTTTGCACCGTTTGATCAAATACTGAGGATTGCGCCAATACAGCTCGGCGCTATCGTCACGCGGCTGTCATATTAACGCGGCAAAGTGGCAGCAATGCCCCACCCAAACCCATAGGCCGATGAGCAAACTTCCCGATCCAAAAGATGAGCTAAGCCGCATTTTTATCGACAACCTAGCCCAGCTCGGACAGTATTTAAGGGGTTTTTTACGCAGCCCCCAAGATATAGAGGATGTGCTGCAAGATGCCTATATCAAGGCACTGGAATCCCAGCAGCGTCAGGTGATTCGTACCCCCAGAGCGTTTTTGTACAAGGTTTGCAAGAACCTCGCGCTGAATAAGGCCAACTCTCACCCGCATCAATTCACCGAGCCCCTGGCCGACCTAACTGAACTGGAATCACTATTTTGTTCGCTGGAGCTGGAAGAGCAGCTGCACCAGCAACAGCGCTTTGCGGCCTTTTGCGATGCACTCAAACGGCTGCCCAAAAAGTGCCGCAAGGTGTTTATCCTAAAAAAAATCTACGGCCTTAGTAACACTGATATCGCCGCTAAGCTGGATATCAAAGTTAGCACCGTCGACAAACACCTGGCCAAGGGCTTATTGATGTGTCGCGACGATTTACAACGTCAGGGCCTGGATATTTCGACCGTGGCCAAGCAAATGCCTACCCAGCGCCGCCGCGCCGGCGAGTAACAGTATGAGCAAGATTGAAACAATCCATAAACACAGATTAATTGAAGAGACCGCCGCTTTGTGGCTGGTAAAACTCGACGACCGCCCCCTTAGCGACGAAGAAAAGGCCGAGCTGGGGCAGTGGCTGGAAAACCACAAGCACCGCGACGTATTTTTAGCACTGGCCAAACTTTGGGGTCAGCTCGACAGCCTCGGGCAACTGGCAGAATTTGCACCCCTGACAAACCACAAGCAAGCCTCCAGCCCTACTTGGCAACTGGCCGGGATGGCGCTGTGCCTGGTACTCGGGCTTGCCTTTATGCTCTACCAACCCAGCGACGGCGATTATCAACAGCTGGCCAGTACCAATATAGGTGAAATTCAACAGCTGCAGCTACCGGACGGCAGCCGCGTAAACATCAATACCAATACCGTGCTTGAGGTCCGCTACCAAAACCACGAGCGCGCCATCTATCTAAACCGCGGCGAAGCCAATTTCAGTGTCGCCCACGAAACCGAGCGGCCCTTTGTGGTGTATGTGGGCCAGCAGCGAGTAGTGGCCCTGGGCACCCGTTTTAATATTCGCCATGGTGCTGGGCACAGCGAACTGATTGTGACCGAAGGCCGGGTCGCGGTAGAGGCGGCGACAGCAAGCGCTGATAGCCCAGCCCGTCAGCAGGTGGCGGCGGGGCAACAGCTGCGCCTGGGCCAACTCAGCAACCCGGTGATAGAAGCCCCTGCTGCACGCACCGAGCAACGTCTGGCCTGGCAGCGGGGCATGCTGGCGTTTAACGGCCAGGCCCTGGCCGAAGCCGTAGCTGAAATCAACCGCTACAGTGCTAAGCGTATTATTATCAACGACCCTGAA
>JAOXRV010000120.1 GCA_025800435.1 Cellvibrionaceae bacterium
AAGAGCAATCCATAGATTGCGGCCAGCAGGCAGCCGAGTGCTTTACTCCGGCTGTCCCCACTACACCTGCTATTGTAAATATCCAATATCACGGGAACCAGCTCGGCGAGACTGGAGCGAGCAAACAAGCCGAGGGGGACCTGGGGGAAAGGCGGTATTTTTTATCGGGCTTGTGCCCTCGTTCCTCGTGGCTCGCGGCTCGCAAAATGGCGCCCGGCGCCCATGTTTTCGGCTCGCGATGAACCAGACTGATAGAAAGAGACTGCTTGCAGTTTGTCTTCAGTCTGGAGGAAGCGTTGGCGCGTTATTCCCGGCGGGGATTCCGTTGTGAAAGTGGCGGGGATATGATGCTCGCCAGAAATTTTGAATTAAGGCCCTAAGGGAGACCAATCGGGGCGTGGCTCAAGCATTTTCTACCCGCTTACGAGCAACCCTAAAAGTTACGTTGATAGCTAAAAATATTACCGACACCCGCAAGAGAGAATATGAGCATCCCCGGCCCTTTCAATTGAGAGTACCCCCTCCGAATGCGTTACCCATTAGACTAAAAGCCCCCTATAAGAGGAATGGGCCTTCAATGAGGAATTGGCAATAAGGCTTCATGATCAGTGACGAGCAAACAATATACCCTCTCCCCAACTTCCGCACTGGCCAAACGACAGACCGCCGGCTCGTCGCCGAGATAGAGGCGTCGGAAATGAGCAACGAAGCCCATGGAACTGATGGTCCAGGCCTTTTTCGAGA
>JAOXRV010000134.1 GCA_025800435.1 Cellvibrionaceae bacterium
GCCGGAATCAACAGTGCTGCACAAACCAAAAACACCAGAGCCGAAACGACTCCGGCGTAAGCTGGTGCACCCTCACCAATTAGCAGCCCGGATAAACTGGCGCCAATGGCGTAGCCACCGGCTTGGGTAGCCGGCACCAGGACCATAAAACGACCCTGTTTATCGACCCGGGCAATGGCCCCCATCATGTAAGGCAAGCACAAGTTCCAGCAGAAACTGAATAGCAATTGAAAGCTAAAATAATCCCAGTAGCCGCTGGCTTTACTCAGGCCCAGAGCCGATAACAGCGCCAGCGTGAGGCCGGACAGCAAGGGCAGCAAACGGCCCCAGCGCAGATCCAGCAGCGCCGCCAGCAGCGCGCCCAAGCCACCGATCAAGCCACCCACAGCCAGGGCCTGGCCGATGCTATCTAGGGGCAAGCCGATGGCACTGCCAATACGCTCCATAAACGCCCAGGTACCGCCAATAGCGGCGCAAAACAGCAACATACACAGCAGCATCAACAGCGGGTAAAACGCTGCGCCGGCTAAATCGCTGGCGGTGGCTTCGGGTTTAAAACGCGATGGCAGTTGGCCCAGGCAAAAAAAGCCGCTGACAAAAACCAGCGCCAGGGCCAGACACACACCGGGCAGCTGCCAGCGGGCCATAATTTCAGGGATGATTAACATGGCCCCGGCCATGCTCAGAATTTGCGCCACAATCACCAGCGCAAGCACCCGATCCGGGTGCGCAACCCGACCAATCAGCCCCAGCACCATTGAGTAGATTAAACCGGCGCCGAGCAGGCCGACCATAAAGCGCAGTGCTAACAGCCCGTGATAATCACTCACCCAGGCGGTCACCGCATTGCCAATAATACACACCGACAACGCAAACACTGC
>JAOXRV010000135.1 GCA_025800435.1 Cellvibrionaceae bacterium
GAGGACGAGGCAGAATCCCTGGCGGAAGATATTGATCAGCTGGCCTTGATTGCCATTGAGTTCCCGGTGTTTATGGATGGCCGCGGCTTTTCCAATGCTGCTATTTTGCGCCAACAGTTTAACTACCGCGGTGAGCTGCGCGCGGTCGGCGGATTTATTCGTGACCAGTTGTGTTATTTGAGCCGCTGCGGCTTTAATGCCTTTGACCTGGGCGGCGAAGACCTGGAGGCGGCGCTGCACTCACTGCAAGATTTAAACGAGTTTTACCAGGCCTCCAGCGATCAACCCAAGCCACTATTTCGCCGACGATAAAGCGTGTGGTTTTAGTGGCCATTGGGTCTTTGTGGTTTCGATGTCGAGCTTTTGTGGTTTCGACGCCGAGCCTTAGGTAGGGTAGCCCTTCTAGGGGACGCATAAACCCCTCCATGGGGCTCTCGTCCGCCATCCCTGGCTCCCAAGCCCCTAGAAGGGCTACCCTACCTAAGGCTCTACCAATACCTGCTCTGAAGGGCTCGGCAACGAAGCCCCTATATTAAAAAAACAGGCTACGATTTAATGTTTATAGCGCTGGTAAAACGCCCTATCCCACCATTTACTGGCCAGGCGGTCGACACTGCCCTCAACCGATAGGCCCAATTTTTCGGCCACGGTTTTTTTGTGCTCATAAGCAATTTCATAGATTGGATACTCGACGGCGGCCTGTTGCAGGTATTCGTCGCTGGTCATGATCTCATCGATCAAACCATTGCCAATCGCCTGGCTGCCGTACCACACCTCTCCGGTGGCAACCGCAGCAATATCCAAATTGGGACGGCGCTCGCCCACATAGCCTTTAAATAACTCGTGAGTCTGCTCAAGCTCTTCCATAAACTTGGCCCGGCCCTTGTCGGTATTTTCACCAAGCATTGTAAGCGTGCGCTTATACTCGCCGGCGGTTAGAATCTCGACATCCACATCGTGTTTTTTCAATAAGCGATGAATATTGGGCACCTGGGCCAACACACCGATAGAACCGATAATGGCGAAGGGGGCCGCGAGAATTTTATCGGCCACACAAGCCATCATATAGCCGCCGCTGGCAGCTACCTTGTCGACACAGACGGTAAGATTGATACCGGCCTTGGCGATGCGGTCAAGCTGGCTTGAGGCCAGACCGTAACTGTGCACCATGCCACCGCCGCTTTCCAGCCGCAGCACCACCTCATCCCCGGTCTGGGCCACACTCAACAGCGCGCTAATTTCTTCGCGCATGGCATCCACTGGGCTGGCTTTAATATCACCATCAAAATTAAGCACAAACAGGCGCTTTTCGGGCTCGGCAGCGGTATCCTTGCCGGCTTTTTTAGCCTTCTCCTTGGCGAGTTTGTGCTCGGCCTTTTTGTCTTTTTCTTCGGCCTTTATTAGCTGTTTAAAGGCTTCTGGCTCTAACACCGCCTCGCGCATCGCATCGCGGTAGGCATCGTACTGCTGATTGAGCTTGCGCACAGTAATGCTGCCACGCTCATCCTCGCCATCGCCGCGTTTGGCCGCTGCAATAACAAGCATCAAAAAGCCAATGGCCACCACCACGGTGACCGCCTTAGCCAAAAACAGGCCGTATTCGCTTACAAACTCCAAGCTAATCTCCTAGCTGATTAATTGAGGCCGATAGCGGCCGCCAAAGCCGCACATTATCAACACTGGTAGCGGTTTTAGCAAACCCTACTGCCAGCGCTCGACGGCGGCCTTAGCCTTGTCGTTGATGGGCTTGGCCAGCAGGCCAGTGCCACTGAGAGAAACCTCGTATAGGCCGTTATCGACCATGGGCATAAAGGTGGCGCTGCCATAGGTGGTTTGCAGCAGCGACATCTGGCGAGAGTAGTCCTGCAGCAGTTGCCACATATCGATGCCGAGGCTTTCGTTTAGGGGGTGTACACTGCTGGGCCGGCTGCGCTCATCGGCGAGGGAGTAATAACGACCGCTGATACGGTCGAGGCGATAGCCGGGCTTTATATGCAGCCAACCCAGATCCGGCCAGCGCACGATGCGGGCGTCGAGCTGCCATTGATCGCCGTAGAGCTCAAACTGGCGCTCGCGGCCATTCTCGTCCAGCAACATCACAATATACCTCTGATTGCCGAGTTGGCGCAGGCTAACCACGCCAATTGACTGGGGCTTGTGGATCTCGCGGTAGCTGTAGATATCGTAGGCCATCAGCGACACAACTAAGGCGCCGGTGAGGACTAAAATACCGGCACAGCCGCGAATAAACCCAAGTAACCAGCCCCGGCGCAGCACCATGCGCAAAGCAGCGTAGACCAACGCCAACGCGATTAAGCCGATTACGATGGTTAAACCTAAATAAACCATTTTGCCTCCTGCGTAACTGCGGCCATCTATGGTCCGCTATAGAAAGCAAGCGTTAGCGTCAACACTCCCCTACTTCCCTTTAGCGATTAAACCGCAGCAAGCCTGTTTTAAATATATAACACTTAGTAAGCACTGCAGCGCGAGTGTTCCCTACTCACAGGACTTAATAAAGGCCTCTATCAACTGCCCTGAAATGGTTTCTGAAGGGGGCACCAAGGGCAAGTCGCGGTAATGATACCAGTGCGCTTCGGCAATTTCTTCTGGCTCTGGACAAATCTCGCCGCCAGCGTAGTCGGCCATAAAAGCCAGCATTAACTGGCCCGGAAAAGGCCAGGCTTGGCTACCCCAGTACTGAAGGCCCACTATCTCTACCCCCACTTCTTCGCGCACTTCGCGCCGGGCGCACTGCTCGGCGCTTTCACCGGCCTCCACAAAACCTGCCAAACAGGTAAAAAACGGCCGCCCTGAGCGGTTGTGGCGGGCCAGCAAACAGTGCTCGCCATTGCGCACCAGCACAATCACACAGGGGGAAATACGTGGGTAGCTGTGCAGACCGCAGCTGGGACAGGCCCTGGCCCGAACGCGGGAGTGATACTCGGTGGGGCTGCCGCAATGGCCACAAAACCGGTGGTTGCGGTCCCAGTGACAAACCTGGCTGGCACGGCTGACCAGCTCGAACTCCCAACTGGGGTTATTTTGCAACAGCTCGCGCAGGCCAAACCAATGGCCGTCGAGCTTGTGCTCGGGCTCGATATACTGACAAAAATAACTGCGTCCGGCGTAGTGCCCAAGCAGGTGGGGCGGCTCGCATTGCCCCAGCTCCAGCCCCAACCACTGGGCCTGTGTCAGCGCCTGCCAATGTTCGCCGTCAAGCCCAAACACCCCCTTATCAGAGACCAGCACCAGGCCGCTATCTGCACTGAGTTCAGCCTCGGCTGCCTGCAGGTCTTTAGGGGTTTGGAATTCATTCATACTGTCTCTACTTGTTGCTCAACCTCGGCCACTGGAAAGCCCAGTGAGGCCATGCTCTCTTCGCCCAAAATTAAAATGGAATCATCGCTCTGCTGCAGCGCGCCATAGCTGGCCAGATAGTACTCCAGGCTAATAACCGCATCGGCCAAGGTCTCTAGCAGTGTATCCAGCGCTGGCGGCTGAGCCCCGCTGAGCAGTATTTGATCGACAAAGGAGTGAATTGCCGCAACCATGGCAGCGGCACGATTGAGGCCGATCATATTAAGGCCGCCGCGCACCGAGTTGATGGTGTTGCTAATATTGCCAATATGGTTTAGATCAAAGCCAGATTCTGCAAAGGAAGACAGTGCACGCTTGGCCATCATCAATGCCGCTTGGCACTCGCTCACCACAATTGCCTCAGCCTCGGCCAGCTGCGAACTGCCGACAGCGCCGGGGGCCGAGAGGTGGTTGAGCTGTTCGAGGTTATCGTCCGACAGGGATAGGTTTTCCATCCCCGCTACGGTGCTTTCTACATAAACCATGGCATCGGCCACCGCCACCAGGCCATCGCTGTGGTATTCCACACTGTTGTCGTGCCAGGCCTGAATCGTGGCGATTTGCTCATCCATAATGGTGTGTGCACGGCTAAGCCCCAGTACTCCCAGCGCATCGCTTATACGGTGCAAGATGGCCAGCAACTCGCTAAAGTCGACGATTAAGCTATCGCCGGCCTGGGCAGCCATTTCCAGTATGGACTGGCTCAATTTGAATTCTTCTTCCAGAACCTGCACAACCGAGTGAACGGTGTTTAAGCTGGGGCCGTGTAGCTCGCCCAAAAACTGTTGCAATTGGGCTTCGCTGTACCATGGCTGGCCCTCTAGCGACCGAGTTAACTGTTCATTTAGGGGCGCTCTGGGCTTGCCCAGGCTGGCCAGGTAGAGCAGTTCGCGCAGCAGCTTATTGTCAGGGGGGGTATCCAGGGCTGCTTCACCCTGCTGTTGTAGGCGACGAATTTCGCGGTCCACATCGCGCAGCAATAGCTTGCGCCCCAGGTTGAGGCCCACACCATCTTGCAGGGCCCGGCTGGCCTCGGCTGCCACCCACCAAAACAAACTAAAGCGATAGCCACCGCACAGGGCCTGTAAGCGCTGCAGGGCTCGCTCCATCAAGCCGATGGCGTGAAAATTGGGCTCGCGTATGGTCTGTAATAGGCCCAGCTGATACATATGCCGCAAACGCTTAACTAGGCCTTCAAACTCCTCGCGAATACTGGCGCTGGCCCCATCTGGAGCTGTTAGGCGCTGTAAGTTGGCACTAAAAAAGTAGCTCTCGGCCAGTGCCGCTTCGCCACTGCACTTGCGCAGATCGTTAATTTGCGGCAGCAGCAACTGGGGTAGGTTGAGCTTGCGCTGGGCGGTCAGCTCCAAATAGCGTGGCAAGATAAATAAACTGGCACTAATCGCGGCAAAGTCTTCACTACTTGGCTCTCTGCCCTGGGCCAGGTGGCCGAGTAAGGTCAGTAGTTCGCCGCTTAGCAGCTCTATGCCCGGCAGCTGCACCATGCGCAAGGCGCCGTGTATCTGCTGCACCAGCTCGGTGGCGCCGGCCAATAGCTCGCTGTTGTCGGTCTCGCGGCTAAACTGCTCCAGTTTAACCACCGTCTGCTCTACATTCGCATTTAACTCCTGCGAGACCAGGCTCAAGGAAACCAGTTGTTTATAAAGCTCAGCCACCGCTTTGCATCCTTCTTATGTACTCAGTCGAATAACTTGACGCGATCAAAGAATCCGTTTGCGAATTAAGACCTTAGTTATAGGGTCGGACAGTAACACAGTCCAGTAAAAACTGGCTAGAAGCAGCGCTCGTTAAGATAAAGAGTACTCGCCAGCTGGGCATTTTATGATCAAACTCAACTAAAAGTGGGCAAAACCTGCCTAGACCGCGACTGTAGAACCTAAAAAAGACTGATGCTTAGGATAAAGCAGTGGATTTATCCCCATTAACGACTAAAATCAACCCACTAATTAGCAGATTCACCACCATCGCCAGGGGTTTTTATAATGGTAAACAGTTTGTCCCAAGCCTTTATCAGTAACTTTTTGGGCCAGGCCCCGGATTGGTACAAGCGGGCCATTTTGGCTTTTCTGGTAATCAATCCCATTTTAATGGTGACTGTGGGCAAATATGTCACCGGCTGGGTCATTATCCTCGAATTTATTTTTACCCTGGCCATGGCGCTTAAGTGCTACCCACTGCAACCCGGTGGCTTAATAGCGATTGAGGCCATCGCCATGGGCATGGCCACCGCCGAGTCGGTCAAGCAAGAGCTGTTTGTCAACTTTCCAGTGATCCTGCTGCTGATGTTTATGGTGGCCGGCATCTACTTTATGAAAGATCTGCTGCTGTTTATCTTCACCAAGATTTTACTGAATATTCGCTCCAAAGCACTGCTGTCTTTACTGTTCTGTTTTGCCGCCGCCTTCTTATCGGCGTTTCTCGACGCCCTCACCGTGACCGCGGTGTTGATTACCGTCGCGGTGGGCTTCTACTCGGTTTATCACAAGATAGCCTCGGGCAAAAAGTTTCACCACGATCACGATCACGGTCAGGATGAAGAGGTCTACGAGTATCACCGCGAAGACCTCGACCAGTTTCGCTCGTTTTTGCGCAGTTTGATTATGCACGGCGCCGTGGGTACCGCCTTGGGTGGTGTATGTACCGTGGTGGGCGAGCCCCAAAACCTGCTGATTGCCAATGTCGCCGGCTGGGACTTTATCGAATTTGTTAAAGTCATGGCGCCGGTGACTATGCCGGTATTGGTAATGGGCCTGCTGACCTGTGTGGTGCTTGAGAAGACCGGCTGGTTTGGCTACGGCGCCTGCCTGCCCGAATCAGTGCGCAATGTACTGGAAGAGTTTGCCGAAGAAGAAGACAGCAAACGCACTGTTAAAGATAAAGCCGCGCTGATCATCCAGGCATTTGTGGGTTTGATACTGGTTGTTGCGCTGGCCCTGCACGTGGCCGAAGTGGGCTTAGTAGGCCTGATGATTATCGTCCTGCTAACCGCCTTTAACGGTATTATCGACGAGCACCAGATTGGCCACGCCTTTGAAGAGGCCCTGCCCTTTACCGCCTTGCTAGCGGTGTTCTTTGCCATTGTTGCTGTTATTCACGCCCAGCATTTGTTTGAGCCGATTACCGCTATGGTGCTGGCGCTCGATACCGAGCAACAGGCCCCCATGTTGTTTTTAGCCAACGGCGTACTGTCGATGATTTCCGACAATGTATTTGTGGCCACGGTTTATATCAACGAGATTAAATCGGCCCTGGATGCGGGCACCATTACCAAGGAACATTTTGACGACCTGGCGGTGGCCATTAACACCGGCACCAACCTGCCCTCGGTGGCAACCCCCAACGGCCAGGCCGCCTTCCTATTTCTGCTGACCTCAGCCCTGGCGCCGCTAATTCGGCTGTCCTACGGCACCATGGTAAAAATGGCCGTGCCCTATACCCTGGTACTGGGCGGTGTCGGTATTGCTTGCGTATCGGCTTTTTACTAACTTGCCTTTTACCTACTGCCAGCTAAAAATCATCCAAGATTTTTAGCTGGCCCCAGGCGCTAAAGCGCTGCGTAAAAGTGTGATTTTACTTGCGCTTTAGCGCCTGAAGCCGGCTCCTGCCGGCTTTACCTACTGCCAAGTATGTTACTCGGGCATCGATAGGGCTTCGGCACTAACCACCACACCATTGCAATCGGCATAGACATATTCGCCCGCAATAAAATCGACACCGCCAAAATTAATGGGAATATTCAAATCGCCAATGCCGCGCTTTTCGGTTTTTAAGGGAATGGTGCCCAGGGCCTGAACGCCCAGATCTAGCTCGGCAATGGCAGCAGCATCGCGGATGCAGCCGTAGATAATAATCCCCTCCCAAGCATTTTTAACGGCGTTCTCTGCGATCATATCGCCGAGTAGTGCCTTGCGCAGGGAGCCGCCACCGTCGACCACCATCACCTTGCCCGCACCGGGCTGGCCGGCCTGCTCTTTAACCAGTGAGTTATCTTCATGGCATTTAATGGTCACAATCTGGCCGCCAAAAGAGCTGCGGCCGCCGTAGTTGCGGGTAATGGTGGGGGTGACAACGCGCACCAGCTCGGGGTAGCTATCGCACAAATCTGGGGTAATGTATTGCATGGTAATTCCTCGTAGTAGTATCGGGGAATATACCCACTGATCGCTCAAACACAAGCTATAGCGGCCATTCAGGGGGTTTATAGTTACTACGCGCTACAACTCAACCCCGAGGGTGTCACCGTGATAGACCGGCAGATAGCGCTTGAGGGTAAAGTGAGGTTGTTCGATACAGCGGTCGCTGCGCAGATCAAAGGCCAGGCCGTGGGCCGGACAACGCAGGCTCTGGCCATCGCAGCTGCCATTGACCAGCGATTGGCCGGCGTGGGGACAGCGCGCATCCAGCAGATGGGTATAACCATCGACTTGCAACAGCAAAATATCGCGCCCGGCGACGCGGTGACATTCGCGCAGGCCATCAACAAGCCGATGCAGTTTGCTCAGGGGGTAAAACGCCACAGCCGCGCTCCATTGGTTGCAACCACTGGGCCACAGGCTGCCAAAATAGCTCAGGCTTTGCAAGGTCGAGCGCCCCGAGCGGGTCGATACGTCCTTGCTCTAGCAACTGCTGTAAACCTTTCTCCAGGCGCTGCTGGGGCGCGGCGATCAAGGCTATCGGCGGTTGTGCCTGTTGCCCCAGGCGCTGCCACAAATCGATGCCGAGACTGCGCCCGCGCCGCAACAGCGGGCCCTGCTCGCGCCACAGCTGCTGGCGCAGGTAGCGGGGCTCGGGCTCGGGGCCGCGGCGCTGATTGCGCGGCTCGCCAAAGCCTATGGTTTCGGCCAGATAATTGGCGCCGGGCAAACGCCCCAAGCCAGCGCTGGGAAACGGCGCACCCAGACCCAATATGGCCGCACAGCTGCCGGCCACCAGCGAGCCGGCGCCCTGGGCCATGAGCCCCGCCGCAAAGCCCTCTTCTGCCCCGATCAAAACCGGGCTGTGACCGTTGACCTCGGCGATAAAAGCCAACACCGCCGGCAGGTCGTAGCGGCTGTAGTCAAGCAGGCTATTGCGTTCAAACCGTTGGTTGCGCGGCGACAGGCCGTGACCGCGTGCGTCCAGCAACCACACATCGTAGCCTTGGCGTGCCAAGTAGGGTCCCAGGCCATTTTGGCCAAGCCAGTAGCGGTGGTTTTGATAGCAGCCGTGAAACAGCACAATCGGCAGCGGTCGCCGGGGCGGGCAACCATCTAGCCCCAGGCGCATAACCGCCAGCTCCACACTTTTATCGGGGCTGTTATTGGGCTTGATTAGATAGACGTCTTCGAGCAAATCGCCACGGGCCTCGGCGCTGTGGAGACGGACTGGGAACAGTCGGCTACTGCTTTTCATTCGGAACCTTCGAGCTGGGCCAATTGGCCGCAGGGTTAAACGGGGCGGCGATTATAACCAAATTTACTACAAATTCATTAACTGCAACTAAATAGAGCAAGTATCTTGGTACTAAAAATTGTTTTGGCCGTTCAAGGCGGGCTTGGGTTAGAATAGCCACCTCTTTAGCCCTCGTTTTTCTATGTACAGCTACGACCTACCCTATTTTGCCGACAGCAGTGAGCTGTTTGCCCGTATCGCCGACTTGCCCCAGGCGGTGTGGCTTGACAGCTGTGCCCAATTCGGCAGCCAGGGGCGCTACGACATCATGGCGGCGGAGCCCCAGTTACAACTGCGAGGCACTCTTGAGCAGTTAGAGATTCGAACGCCCCACGGCCACTATCAACAAAGCGGCGACTGTTTTGGCTTTATCGCCGAACAGCTGGCAGCGCTGCCGCGGGAACTGCCCCAAAACCTGCCATTTTGTGGTGGCTTGATCGGCTATTTCGCTTATGAACTGGGCACAGGCCTGGGGTTTAACCGGGTCAAAACCCAACAGCCCAATATACCGCTGGATGATATCAACGCGGGCATCTACGCCTGGACATTAATTCAAGACCACCACTCCAAACGCTGCTGGCTACTGTGTTTAAAAACCTGCCCGGCTGCGGTGCGTGAAGATATTCAGCGGCGCTGTCGCAGCGCTGCCCCGGTGGCCGAGCACGGCTACCGCGCCGGGCACTTTTCAGCCAATATGAGCCGCGCCGAATACCTTGCCAAGCTGGCAGTCATCGACGACTATATTCACGCTGGCGACTGCTACCAAGTTAATTTCGCCCAGCGCTTTAGCGCCGAGTTCAGCGGCTCAGCCCTGGCGGCCTACAATCAGCTGCGGCGCCAATTGCCCTCCCCCTACAGCGCTTTTATGCAACTGGATCGGGGCGCGATACTAAGCCACTCACCCGAGCGTTTTTTACGGGTACAGGGAGAGCGGGTCGATACTAAACCCATTAAAGGCACCATCGCCCGAGGTAAGACCCCCGCCGAAGACCAAGCACTGGCCAAACAATTGCAAAACAGCATTAAAGATCGAGCTGAAAACCTGATGATTGTGGATTTACTGCGCAATGACTTAAGCCGCAGCTGCAAGCTGGGCAGCGTGCGTG
>JAOXRV010000139.1 GCA_025800435.1 Cellvibrionaceae bacterium
CTAGCTTGTGCCAGCTCTGGCAGCTGACTGAGCCCACCCCCCAGCACAATCGTATCTGGGTCGAGAATATTAATGACATTGGCCAGGGCCAGGGCCAGTAATTGGCGGTAATCTGCCAGGGCCTTTTGGGCCATGGTATCAGCGCGCTTGGCGGCGGCGACAATGGCCGCTGGCTCAAGCCGCTCGCCGGACAGCTCTTTGTAGCTTTGGGCCAGGGCCGGGCCGCTGAGCCAGGTTTCGACACAGTTAATACGGCCGCAGTAACAGCGCCGCTGTGGTCGATAGGGGCTGAGATCTAGCGCTAGCGCCGCCGATAGGGGCAGCGGGTTATGGCCCCACTCCCCAGCGATATGGCTGGGGCCGCGGTGCAATTGGCCGCCGATAACAATACCGCCACCAACCCCGGTGCCCAAAATCACCCCAAATACCGTGCGCCTGCCGCGCCCGGCACCGACGCGGGCCTCGGCCAGGGCAAAGCAATCGGCATCATTGGCCAGCTGCACTGGCCGCTGCAGCCGGGTTTTAAGATCTCCCAGCAAATCTTCGCCGTTTAAGCAGATGCTATTGCAGTTCTTCATACGCCCGGTTTTGGCAGAGATAGCGCCCGGGGTACCAATGCCCAGTGGCAGCTTGGGGGGCAGCGCAAACTCACCTTGTAGCGATGTGACTAGCTCGGCAATGGTATCGAGGGTGGCGGGGTAGTCACCCTGTGGCGTGGGAAGTCGGCGCCGGGCTAGGACCTTGTCTGCCCCTTCAAGCAATAGGGCCTCGATCTTGCTGCCGCCCAGGTCAATGCCCAGGCGCTGTTGGGGGCTGTGGTGGTTCATGGGGGCATGGTAGCTGGCTGCGGCTTTCTTGCCAAACCCGAAGCTGCTAAAATTCGGCCTTTTAGAAGACGGAAGCGTAACAATGGGCAGAGCCTTTCAAAACCGTAAAGAGTCCATGGCCAAAACCTCGGATATGAAGGCCAAGGTATACAGCAAATATGGGCGGGAAATCTATGTCTGCGCCAAAACTGGCGGTATTGACCCCGAGGGCAACCTGGCCCTGCGCAGCCTGATGGACCGGGCCAAAAAAGACCAAGTGCCAAGCCACGTGATTCAAAAGGCCCTGGATAAAGCCGCCGGCGGTGGCGGTGAAGACTACTCACCCGCCCGCTACGAAGGTTTTGGCCCCAGCAATACCATGATTATTGTGGACTGCCTGACCGACAACCCCAACCGCACCATTGGCGATGTGCGCACCTGCTTTAACAAGGCCAAAGCCAAACTGGGCACCCAGGGCACGGTCAGCCATATGTTCGACCACAGCGCCATTTTGGTGTTTGCCGGCGACGATGAAGACGCGGTATTAGAAGCGCTGATGATGGCCGATGTAGATGTCAGCGATATCGAACTGGCCGATGGCAAAGTTACCGTATTCGCCCCCCACACCGAATCCCACAAGGCCAAACAAGCGCTGATCGACGCCTTTGGCGATATGGAATTTGAAATCGACGAAATTCAATTCGTCCCCCAAACCACCACCGAAGTGGCTGAAGAAGACCGGGAAATGTTCGAAAAACTCATCGACACCCTGGATTTCCTCGATGATGTACAGCGCGTCTACCACAACGCCGAGCCCTATTAACCTACTGCCATAAAACGATCATCCAGAATCGTTTTATGGCCCCGCCGTTCGCTTAGCTGCGCAGAGGCGCGACTCTGCTTGCTAAGCTTCCGGCGTGCTGTGCTCCTGCACAGCAGAACTTTGCATCTAGTAGAGCTTTGCGGTGGGAGGGCAGGTTCTGGGGGCTTGGGAGCCAGGGATGGCGGACGAGAGCTCCAGGGACGGGCTCGTGCGTC
>JAOXRV010000156.1 GCA_025800435.1 Cellvibrionaceae bacterium
GGAGTCGCTCAGGGAAATATTGACACTTTCGGCGCCAACCCCCAAAGACATCAGAAGCAGTAGAGGGGTGAATATTCCTAACAGTGATTTGTTCATATTCCGGCTTTTGTACAATGTGACAAGAAGCCGCTATTGCAGCACCCAAGGGGTGAGTCGGGTATAGGTATACGGAATGAAAGATTGACCCTCTATATCAGCCAAATCTCGTAGATAAAGCGCCCCAGCACTGATAAACTTTTTTTATCACCAAAGAAAAACACCCGCCATTAGACAAAAACAGCCCACAAAGCCACACTGAGCCACCTTAAATAAGGAAGCCCACCATGACCCCCGAACAATTGCGCAGCCAAATCCGCAGCGGCCAGCACACTGGCAATACCTCCGGCCTTTGCCCGGGCTTTGTCCAGTGTAATGTGGCTATCCTGCCCGCCGACTGGGCCTTTGAGTTTTTGCAGTTCTGCCAGCTCAACCCCAAGCCCTGCCCGCTGGTGGCCATGGCCGCCAGCCCCGGCCAAACCGATATGCCCAGCATTGGCCAGGGTTTTGATATCCGCAGCGATGTGCCCAGCTACCGCATTTTTAAAGACGGCCAGCTTGAACAAGAGGTGGGGGATATCCGCGAGTTTTGGCGCGACGATCTGGTGACCTTTTTACTGGGCTGCTCCTTCTCTTTTGAAGAGGCCCTGATCGCCGATGGCCTGGAGGTGCGCAATATCAGCCAGGGCCGCAATGTGCCCATGTACCGCAGCAATATTGCCTGTAACAGCGCCGGGCGCTTTAGCGGCGATATGGTGGTCAGCATGCGCCCTTTTAAAGCCGCCGATGCGATTCGCGCGGTGCAAATTTGCAGCCGCTTTCCCAGCGTGCACGGCGCCCCGGTGCACCTGGGTAACCCGAGCCTGATCGGCATTAGCGACATCAATAAGCCCGACTACGGCGATGCGGTGGATATACACGCTGACGAGATTCCCCTATTTTGGGCCTGCGGCGTGACCCCACAGGTGGCCCTGGAACAGGCCAAGCCGCCCCTGTGTATTACCCATAGCCCCGGCGCCATGGTGGTGACCGACCTGCCCAATAGCCGCCTGGCGATAATGTAACGGAGACGACCATGAGCCTATTACTGAACTGTGACCTGGGCGAAAGCTACGGCAACTGGACCATGGGCATGGACACCGAGGTAATGCCCCATATCGACCAGGCCAATATCGCCTGTGGCTTTCACGGCGGCGACCCGCTGACCATGCAAAAAACCCTGGCCCTGGCCAAGCAGCACGGTGTTAGCGTGGGCGCCCACCCGGCCTACCCAGACCTGGTTGGCTTTGGCCGGCGCAGCATGAAAATAAGCGGGGCCGAGTTGGCCGCCCTGCTCAGCTACCAGATCAGCGCCATTGAAGGCATGGCCGCCTGCCAAGGTTTAAGTGTGGATTATGTAAAACCCCACGGCGCCCTCTACAACGATATGATGGCCGACGCGGACATTCGCCAAACGATTCTACAAACCATTGCCGCCCACCACCGACCGATCAAATTAATGCTGCAGGCCACCCCCAAGGTGGACGAGCACCGGCGCGAAGCCCAAACCGCTGGGGTGCAGGTTTTATTTGAAGCCTTTGCCGATCGCTGTTACGACGACGACGGCCGCCTGCTGGCGCGCAGCAAAGCCGGCGCCGTGCACAAGCGCGATAAAATGTTGGCCCAGGTAAAGCAGTTGGCCAGCGAAGGCACGGTGACCAGCGTTAGCGGCCACATCCTAAAGATTGCCGCAGATACCCTGTGTGTGCACGGCGATAATGCCGAGGGCGTGGCCGCCATTGCCGCCATCCGCGAGGCCATTAGCTAATGAGCAACTACCGCATTGAAGTGGCCGGCGACAGCGCCCTGGTCAAGAGCGTAGCCCCATCTATTGCCACCATCCGCGAGGCCATTAGCTAATGAGCGACTACCGCATTGAAGTGGCCGGCGACAGCGCCTTGATTGTCTATTTGGGCGAGCAGACCAAGCCGGAAATCTCCGCCAAGGTGCAAGCCCTGGCTTCTGGCCTCGCGCCATTTATGGGCGCCGAACTGGTGGATATGGTGCCCTCTTACGCCTCCCTGTTAGTGATTTTTAACCCCTTGCTCTGCGACCACCTGTGGCTGCGCGCTCAAGTGAGAGAGCAAATGCAACAGGCCGCCAGTGGCAGTGACAAACAAGGCGGTAAGTTGGTGGAGCTGCCCGCCTATTACAGCGAGGAATCGGGCCCTGATTTGGCCCCGCTGGCAAAGAATGCCGGGCTCAGTACCGAGCAAGTCATCGCCCTGCACAGCGGCGAGGAGTTTCGGGTTTACGCCATTGGTTTTGCCCCGGGCTTTGCCTATTTGGGCCAGGTCGATGAACGTATTGCCGCACCGCGCTTAGCCACCCCGCGCCAAAAAGTACCCAAGGGCGCGGTCGCCATTGCCGACCGCCAAACCGCCGTCTACCCGGCCCAATCACCCGGTGGCTGGAATTTAATTGGGCTGTGCCCAACGCCGATGTTTAACCCCAGCAGCGAGCCCCATATGCCAGTAGCGGTAGGCGACCGGGTGCGCTTTAAGCCGATTGGGCGAGAAGAATTTTTTGCCCTGGGTGGCGAACTGCCTAGCTTCGAGGTGAGCCAATGAAAAGCGAGCCAATGAGCAGCCTAAACGTCATTGCCCCAGGTATTTTAAGCCTGCTCACCGACGCCGGCCGCCTGGGCCAGCAGCAAATTGGCCTGACCAATGGCGGCCCACTGGACCCCTTTGCCTTCGAGTGGGCCAACCGCCTGTGCCACAACCCCAGCAATACCACCGCCATTGAAGTAACGATTGGCGGGCTGGTGTTAAGCGCCGCAGCGGATACCCAAATCGCCCTGACCGGCGCCGAGCTGCCCCTGAGCGTCAACGGCCAAGCCCAGCCGATGTGGCAAACCATTAATATTGCAGCGGGCGATAAAATTCAGCTGGGCTACGCCGGTGAAAACGGCAGCCGGGCCTACCTGGCCATTGCCGGCGGCTTTGCGATTGCGCCGCAGTTTGGCAGCACCGCCACAGTGGTGCGCGAAGGCATTGGCGGGCTCGATGGCCGCGCCCTGCAAAAAGGCGATAAGTTGCCAATTGGCACACAAACGCCGGGCAAGCTATTGCGACTGCCCCCGCAAGCACGCCCACACTATGCCAAGGCGGTAAACCTGCGGGTGGTTGTGGGCTACCAACAGCAATATTTTAGCGCTGCGGCCAAGGCCCGTTTTTTTCACAGCGAGTATCAAGTCAGCGAGCGCTGTGACCGCATGGGCTACCGCCTAGAGGGCCCATCGGTCAGCGCCACGATTGACGGTATTTTATCCGAGGGTATTTGCTTGGGCGCAATTCAGGTGCCCGCCGATGGCCAGCCGATTGTATTGCTTAACGACCGCCAAACCATCGGCGGCTACCCCAAGCTGGGCTCGGTACTATCGCTGGATATTCCGGCCCTGGCCCAACTTGGCCCCGGTGGCAAGGTGCGCTTTAGCGAGATCGATATCGACAGCGCCCACCATTTATTACTGCTTGAGCAACGCCGCCAAGACCAGCTCCGGGCGGAGGAAGTCTAATGAGCGAGCTACTTCAGCTAAGCAAAACCATTGAAAATTTATTGGTGCAGCGCAATTTGCGCGGCATGGCCCAGGTGCAGCCCGCGCTTGCGCCCGGCTACTGTTTGCGTGCCGCCGAGCTGATGCAACAGGCCTGCAGCGCCGGCGCCACGGTATTAATTGGCACCGGCTTTCCGGTGGGCGATACCTTTGAAACCGATGGCCCACCGGGGGCCATCTCGCTTTACCGGGCTTTGGCGGCCTCGGGCGCCAAGCCGATTATTTGCTGCGGCGCCCCGCTGTCAAAAGCACTGGCCGCCGAATACACAGTGCACGAACTGCCCATTGGCGAGCAGGGCCTAGCCCAAGCCCAGGCCCTGCTGGCACAAACTGCGCCGGGCCTGGTGATCTCGATCGAGCGTCCGGGCCGGGCTGCGGACGGCGGCTATTACAATATGCGCGGCGAATCCATCAGCCCGCGCAGCGCCTGTTTTGACGATATTATGGAGCAGTGCAACTGCCCCACCCTGGCCATTGGCGATGGCGGCAACGAGATTGGTATGGGCAAGGTGGCGGCGGCCTTAACTGAACTGAATATCGTGCCGGCGGTCACTAGTTGCGATGAGTTAATTGTGGCCGATGTCTCCAACTGGGGCGGCCACGCCCTGGTGGCCATGCTGGGTAAGCTGCGCGGCCAAGACCTGCTGGCGGGCATTGACAATATGGCGATACTGCAATATTTGAGTGAGCAAGGCAGTGTCGACGGCGTCACCCGGGAAAATACTCTGACCGAAGACAGCTTGGCCGCAGCAGAGGGCGCAAAGCTGCTCTATGATTTAAGAACACTGTGCGGCTTTGCCCCCTAAACCTGAGCTGGCCGCGAACAAAGGGATTCACCATGGTCAGATTCAGCCTGTTAGTGGCACTGCTGGTTTGCGCCCAGTGCCACGCCGCCTCGCCGGTGTGGAAGGTTAGCAAAAACGGCAACCACTTTTATTTGGGCGGCACCATTCACCTACTCGCCGCCAACGATTACCCGCTGCCCGCCGCCTTTGAGCAGGCCTATGGCGAGGCCAGCGAAGTCATTTTAGAAACCGATTTACGCGACACCAAGCGCTCGGATTTTCAAACCCAATTGCTGCGCCACTTAATGTATCCACCGGGGCAGACCCTGCGCGATAAGCTGCGCCCCGACACCTTTGCCCGGCTGGATAATTTTATGGCCAGCCGCGGCGTGCCCACCAGGCAGATTATTCGCTTTAAAGCGGGTATGGCGATTATGACCTTGACCGTTATCGAGTTAAAACGCCACGGCCTGGCCACCGAGGGGGTCGACAGCTATTACATGAACAAGGCCGCCGCCGACAATAAACCCCTGGGCGAGCTGGAGCGGCTAGGCGAGCAAATGGTGTTTATCGCCAATATGGGGGTGGGCCAAGAAGACGAGATTATTCGTCACACCCTGGATGACCTGGAAGAAATTCCCACCATGATGCGAGATTTGAAAGCCGCCTGGCGCAAGGGCGATGGCCCGGCGCTGGAGAAACTGGGCATCGACGAATGGCGCCGGGATTACCCAAAGGTTTATAACAGCCTCCTGGTCGAGCGCAATAATAACTGGATGGAACACCTGGATGAGTTTGCCGCCGACCCCGACGTTGAGCTGGTATTGGTGGGCGCCCTGCACCTAGTGGGCGAGGACGGCCTACTTAAAAAGCTGCGCGCCAAGGGTTACCAGCTGCAACAACTGCCTTGACACTGCCGCGCCTTTGGATACATTGTCGACGGCGAGGTAAAATATCGCAAACCCTAGGGCACCTCTGAATAACTCGATGATGCTCAGCGAGATATTCAGAGGTGTCCTAGCAACAAATCATAGCTTTGTCATACGCCGGCCCTATAATAGGCCGTCTTTTGTTTTAGCGGATGATCACGATGCGCGTTTTTATTGTTTTGTTTACACTGCTGTTTAGCCTGCAAGCCTTGGCCTGGGGCAAACAGGGCCACCGTATTAGCAGCGCCATTGCCGAACCCTATTTAAGCCCCGAGGCCAAAGCCATGGTGAGCGAAATTCTCGGCGTTGAAACCATCGCCGAGGCCTCAACCTGGCCCGACTTTATGCGCTCTAACCCCGACACCTTTTGGCAGCGCCAATCGCCGCGCTTGCACTATGTCACCATTCCCATAGACAAGCTAAAACCCAACAAAAAAGGCGATGCCTTTAGCGGCCTTAAAGACTTTAGGGCCAATACACTGGATAAAACACTGCCCCTGGAAAAACGCCAACTGGCGCTGCGCTTTGCTATCCATATCATTACCGACCTGCACCAACCCCTGCACGCGGGCAATGGCAAAGACCGGGGTGCCAACGATATTAAAGTAAAATTTTTTGGCCAGGACAGCAACCTACACCGGGTTTGGGACACCCAGCTAATCGACCATGAAAAATTATCCTACAGCGAGTGGGCCAGCTGGCTGCTGCCGCGCATTAGCGAGCAACAAGCCAAAGACTGGTGTGTTACCGAGCCAATGGTTTGGGCACTGGAGAGCCGCAACTTGCACGATAAAATATACCCCGGTCGCAAAAACTTAAGCTGGCAGTATGTGTATAAAAGCCGGAAAATTTTGCGCCTGCGCTTGCAACAGGGCGGGGTGCGCCTGGCCTGCTATTTAAACCAGATGGCAAGCGACTACCCTAAGGGCACCTCTGAATAACTACTTAAGGCAAACATAGACCGAGTTGGTCGATTCAACATTTTGAAAAGGGTTAAAAAACCGCACCACATGGGAATCGACCTGCTTA
>JAOXRV010000198.1 GCA_025800435.1 Cellvibrionaceae bacterium
CTTCAAATAAGCCGGCAAGGCCAGCAAGTGCGCCGGATGTGCCGAGGCAAAAGAGAATGAGGCGAGAGGGATTGACGCCAGCAAAACGGGCGGCACGGGGCGCTTCACCACTGAGGCGGATATGATACCCCATGATGTGACGACTAAACAGAATATATGCGAAAATGACAGCGATCAGCGCTGCAATGACGCCCCAGTGGATGCCGGTGCCGGTGATCAGTTCTGCGTTATGGGCCGAAGGGTATTGTTGAAAGTTGCGGCTTCCTGGAAACCCATAGCCTTCGGGGTTTTTCAAAGGGCCAAGCGCCATGGCGGCCAGAAGTTTCTCAGCCACATAAACCAGCATGAGAGACACAAGGATTTCATTTGTGCCAAAACGTGTCCGTAGGATCGCTGGGATCATCGCCCAGATCCACCCCCCAAAAGCACCTGCAACGACCATAAGAGGAAAAATGATCCAGCTTTCGGCTGGATAAAACGCAAGGCCTACTGCGGCCCCGCAAAGGGCCCCAATGATAAATTGCCCTTCGGCGCCGATGTTCCAGATGCCTGCCCGAAAGCCAATACTGAGGCCAATGGCAATCAGAACCAGCGGTGCAGCTTTGACCAAAAGCTGCGGGCGATAGTAGAAGGAAAATTCCCCAAAAAGCGGTTCCCAAAATATGGTACGGATTGTTTCAAGCGGTGGTTTGCCGAGCGCGGCAAAG
>JAOXRV010000204.1 GCA_025800435.1 Cellvibrionaceae bacterium
GCCTCTCAAGCTTTAACTTCTGATGCCTTAAGCGCCGGGTGCGCCACAAAATCACACCATAAGTCAACACGGCTGCCAATAGCACCAGCAGGAGCTTAAACCACCAGCTTTGATACCAAGCCGGTACAACGATAACGTCAATGTTTAAATGGCGTAAGCTCCACTGCCCTAGTCTATTGCTGCCCTGAACTTCCAGCTGGTATTGCCCTGGCGGTAATTTAGTGTACTGAATTCGACGGTGCTCGCTGTCGACCTCCAGCCACTGTTCTGCAAACCCCCGCAGTCGATAGCGGTAGCGGTTGCGAGACGAGTCCGAATAATCTAGCGCCGCCACATCCACAGCAAAACTGTAGTCCCCAGTTTCGATGATAATAGGTGCACCACGCCAGCTCTGCAATTGGCCATTTTTAAATAGCGAGCTAATGACTAAGGGCGGCTGATACTGCCACGCGCGATACTGCGCTGGGCTAATGCTCAACAAGCTATTATTGCCCGCAAATAATAATT
>JAOXRV010000208.1 GCA_025800435.1 Cellvibrionaceae bacterium
CTATTTAGTAGCCAGTGTGCCCCCCATTGCTAAAAAAGGTGGGTGCCTACTGGGCTGCCATACGGCCAGACGTACGGGTCTATTAATGGGATGGGGCACACACTAGCTGGCCGTGTACCCGGCAATTAACGGCAGGAAACCCATAGGAAGCCCCCACACGGAAATTGCGAGGGGCGGAGACTAGCAGAAAGACCGGGGCAATTCAATTAAAAACACCCCAAAATGGTGGCAACACCCTGATTTGACACGGGTTTCAAGGGGCCATGTATATCAAGGGCCCAAAGCCCTTGAAACTTTGCCTATTTCGCCTGCTTTAGCAACTGTTTGCCAAGCTCGATTTTGGGGCGGCGATTGGGGCGGCCGCAGCCCCAGGATTTACAGGTGGGGCAGAGCCAATACAACTGCTGGCTGGAATAGCCACAGTGGCTACAGGTATAGGCGGCGTAGCTGTCTTGCAGCTGGTGCAGGCGCTCTTGAACCAGGGGTTTTAGGCGGGCTAAATCGGCCTGGGGCGAATCGAGCAGCGTTAGCAAGGCCTGCACCGGCGCCTCAGGGCCCTGGCTTTGCAATAGTTCCTGCAAAAACTGCAGCGCCTGGGCCTGCTCACCGCGCTGGCACATCTCCCGATAGACCAGGGCCACCAGAGGCTCGTTATTGGCGCTGACCGCCAGCTCTTGCATATAAGCCAGCAGCGCTAACGGCCGGCCCTGGCCGCTGTATATCGCCTCTAATAAAGGCACCATTTCGCCCCAGTGCTCACAGCCATGGGCGATTAGCTTGCGCAGCTTTTTGGCCCCCTGGCCGAGCTCGCCTTTTAAGATATGCAGCTTAACGGTCAGCAGTTGCGCACGCTGGGAGCGCTTATCGAAGGCCAGTGCCGAACGCAGCTGGCGGCTGGCATCTTGTATGCGGCCGGCGCCGATGGACTCCTGTGCCAACTCGCAGCTGAAGTGAGATTGCTGCAGGGCCCAGTCGTCACTGGCGCGGCCAAAACGGCGTTCGGCGTGGCGGTTAATGGTGTCGATGGCCTTGGTCCACTCACGCTCATCCCGATACAAACCCACCAGATGCTCTAGGGCCTGCTGGCGCACCACCGGGTCATAGGCGCGCAGTAACTCGATCAATAGGGTTTCGGCCCGGTCGAACAGGCCCGCAGAGACATAGTCCACTGCCAGCTCCAGCTGTACCGTGTCGATATGACTGCCATCCAAATAGGGCGAGGCCAACAGGCTTTGGTGGGTGCGAATGGCCGAGGCGATCTCGCCATTGCGGCGCAGCATACGCCCCAGGGATAAATGGGTGGGCAAGGTATCGCGGCTGACCGGCAGCGAATCGATAAACGCTTCGGCGGCGGCGTGGCCCTCTTCATTGAGCAGGTAATTAAGGCCAGAGATGTATTTTTGGCTATCGCCATCGAGGATTAGATGGCGCTCTTGGCGGCGCGAATGATCGCGCCGGCGCTGGATCTTGCGCCCAATAAGATAGCCCACCAGCAGTGCCAGTATGCTTAGCAACCATATCCAATGATCCATAAAACCCTGCATCCTATAGGTAAACACCCATTATGTTCGGAAGCCTATAACTCTACATTGAACCGCCATCGACTTGGCACCGCTGGTACAAGCCCAGTATTTGTGCCAACACCGCATCGATACCCATATCGCTACTGTCGATCACCACCGCATCGGCGGCGGGCTTTAGGGGCGAGCTGGCGCGTTTGCTATCCTGCTGATCACGGGCTTTAATATCCGCCAAAATTTGGGGGTATTGCTCGCTTAAATCCCCGCCATGCTTCTCTTGCAATTGTAATAAGCGGCGCCTGGCCCGCTGTTCGGCAGAGGCGGTTAAATATATTTTTAGGGGCGCCGCCGGAAACACCGTGGTGCCCATATCCCGGCCATCGGCCACCAGGCCCGGAGCCTTGGCAAAATCCCGCTGGCACTGCAGCAGGGCCGCACGCACCTGGGGCACGGCGCCCACGGTGGACGCATCCATACCCGCCTGTTCGGTGCGAATGGCGGCACCGACATCGTCGCCGCCCAACTCAACCCGCACCCCCTGCTCGGCAGAGACAAACTCCACCGGTAGCGTGCGGGCCACCTCACCCAGGGCCTCGGCATCGGCCATATCGACACCGGCACGGCGCGCGGCCAGGCCGGTTAGGCGATACAGTGCGCCGCTGTCGAGCAGGTGAAACCCCAACTGCCGGGCCAGGGCCGCACTGGTGGTACCTTTACCGGCGCCGCTTGGGCCATCAACGGTAATAACAAAGGCTTCGGCCATGATTTGAATCCTTCAAATAATAATGACTGGGACTAAACCTTGAGGCTAGCCAATATATCGGCGCAAGCCTGAGCCGGCTCGGTGGCCTGGGTAATGGGGCGGCCGATCACCAAATAATTACTGCCATCGGCCAGTGCCTGGGCCGGGGTGACAATGCGGCGCTGATCCTGGGCATCGCTGCCAGCAGGGCGAATCCCCGGAGTAACCAGGCAAAAACAGTCGCCCAGCTGCTCGCGCAGCAGCGGCGCCTCTTGGGCCGAGCACACGACCCCATCGAGACCACTGGCCCGGGTCAGTTCGGCCAGGTGCAAAACCTGCTGCTGGGGTTCACAATCGAGGCCAATATCCACCAGATCGGCGCGCTCCATACTGGTTAGCACGGTTACCCCAATTAGCAGGGGTGGCTGGCGGTAGGCTTGCAATACCTCCCGGGCCGCACTCATCATGCGCCCGCCGCCACTGGCGTGCACATTGACCATCCACACGCCCAGCTCGGCGGCGGCCTTCACCGCTTTGGCGCAGGTATTGGGAATATCGTGAAATTTTAAATCGAGGAATACTTCAAAGCCGAGCCCCTGCAACTGCTCGACCACCTGGGGGCCTGCACTGGTAAACAGCTCTTTGCCCACTTTAAGGCGACAGTCCTCCGGCTTTAGGCGCTTGGCTAAATCGAGTGCGGCGGCGCTATTATCGTAATCGAGGGCGACAACTATGGGGGACTGACTCATCGGGGGAATTGGCTCCGGCTTGGGTTAACTGCCGCACAAGGGCAGCCCCCGGGGTTTAGCCGGGGGGAATTCAATAAGGCCGGTATTTTAGCAGCTTTATACAGGGGCCGCTGCCCCGCAACGCTTAACTGACGTGGCAGTGGCGTTTATTGAGTAAGAAAATGCGCGGAAACTTAAAATCGCTTTGTTTGCGATAGCCCTGCTTGCGCAGTTGGCTCAGGTGTTCATTTAGCACCTGCTTGGCCTCGGCCGGGGTGCTATAGGGCCCCAGGCGGTTAATGACAAAGCCGTCTTTGCGGGTGTGCCCCTTAGGGCTATAGGCCACGCGCAGACCGGGCGCATACATACGCACACCCGAGGCGCGATAAACCTTTTCGGCATGGCCATCGAGGGTGTAATCAAGAAAGGAGTAATACTGACAGGCACCCTGGGCAGACACACTCGCAAAACCCAGAGCGGCAGTGGCGGCGACAGTGGCGATAATACTTTTAAACTTTTTCGCACTTAGCATAACAACGATACCTCAAATACGATGCCACAGCGCCGTTAGGCCAAGACTGCAACAACTAACACTTAACCATTTAATTACATAACTACTCCGTGTAGTTAAGTGCCCTAAGGTAATGCGATTGCCATGAGCCATGGCACCCCCCTTAGGCCAACTCGGAAGAGTCTAGTAGTAATAGTCTGTCGCTAATCTGAACCAGACCGTTTTCGCTCATTTAGTAGCCACCCTGTCTATTTTACATGCATTTTTTTGACATATATTGTGGTTTAGCACCGCCATACCACCCATATACTGATGCACTTGCTTACTGATACGATAGTTTTCCAAAAGTTCCTTAGCTTTTGAGCAGCTCTATTTGAAAATGCTCGCCCAACCAGCGCGCCAATGCTGGCCGCTGTGCTTTTGCCAAACGCACTGTGAGTATAGCCCTGTGTTGGTATTCCACCAGCTCAATACTGGCGTCAATACCCGATAAAAAGTGGCGCAGGTTTGCCTCTGCCGAAAACTCACAGGCGAGTTTAATAATTTCCGCAGGAATAAACTTTTCTAAACTGGCACCTTCTACTGCTTGTTGGGTGGCGGCTGAATAAGCCCGCACCAAACCGCCGGCGCCGAGTTTAACGCCACCAAAATAGCGGCTAACCACCGCCATACAATTCCCCAGGCGACGATGTTGCAAAACATTTAACATGGGTTTACCCGCCGTGCCGGCGGGCTCGCCACCGTCGCTAAAGGCTTGGCTTATTGGCTGGCGCGGGTCACCTAAAATATAAGCCCAGCAGTGATGGCGCGCATCAGGGTATTGCTGGCGACAGGATTCAAGTACCGCCATCGCCGCCTCACGATCGGCAGCCGGGGCCAGCTGGCAGATAAACTCGCTTTTTTTGATTTCGTAGCTGTGCTCGAAGGGGATGATTGGGTGCCAGAAGGTTTCTGGGTCGTCGGGGGTATTGCTCATCGTGTGATTTGCTTGGCATTAATTGGGTATTTTAAACGCCTTTTTGGGGCTTTTCACCCATTCAAGTATTTATTCCTGCCCCCATAACTTATACAAATAGAAGAAAAATAGAATTATCAAGTAAAAAATAGGCAATAAAAAAACGAGGTAGAAGTACAGCATTAACCCATGAGTCCACCCACCAACAGATGGTGCACCAGCGATCCACCCCAATATAAAGTCAGTCGGATAGACAACTAAACCGGGAAATATAACCATAATTAAATATAAAAAAAAGAAAATTATACTAAATTTTTTAAACCTGCCTTTAAACATCTGCCTCCTCCGCACAGAACACCCGTCGGATTAATATCGATAATGATTGCTCAATTTGTACTGGCAACCCAAAATCGGGCTCTGCTTT
>JAOXRV010000239.1 GCA_025800435.1 Cellvibrionaceae bacterium
GGCGAATCTGGGGTGACAGTGAAGCGGCCCTGCAAGTGGCCGATGACTTCTTTAAAAACGGCGTAAAAAATGGCCTGCGGGCCTCACTGGCCAGTGGTAATTTAATCAGTGGTGCGCTGTATGTCTCGCTGGATTTTTACCCGGATGCCGACGCTGCCAAGATCGAACAGATTGGCAAGCACCCGGTGTTGCCTTCGGTCAGTACCGGTATCGACCATTTGCAAAAACAGGTGGCCGCCTTTTTGGATAAACTGCAACACCTGCCGCTGGAAAAAACCCTGGCCAGTGCCACCAGTACTATCGATCAATTTGGCAGCGTGGCCAAATCTGCCCAGACCAGTGTGAGCCAGATTAATCAGCTGCTCGACAGTGAAAGCACTGCTTCGCTGCCAAGCGAGTTGCAACAATCTCTAGTGCAGCTGCGCCAAACCCTGACTGGCTTCGATTCCGAATCGGCCATGTACCAGCAGTTGCAAGCGAGCTTACAAGAATTACAGGGCAGTTTGGCCAGTGCCAATCAATTGCTGCAAACCCTGGAGCAAAAGCCCAATGCGCTGGTATTTCCGAGTGAGCCGGCGGCGGATTTAATTCCGGGCTCGGCGATGGCAGGGGCAATGGAGAGCGAAGATGAGAAGTAGCGTATTACTGAGCCTGCTGCTGTTGAGTGCTTGTACCAGTAACGATATTAAGCCGATTGAATACTATCGCTTACAAGCCGCCAGCGAGCCGCTGCCGGCCGTGCTGCAGGTGACCGTGGCCGATTACCTGCAGCGCCCTGGGCTGATGGTCGCCCAAGACCAGCACGGCCTGCGCGCCGCCAGTGGCCACCGCTGGGCCGAGCCCTTGGCGGTTGGGGTAAAACGCAGTTTAAGCACCGACGCCGACAAACCCGGCCAGTGGCCACACATACTGCTGCATATCGACAAACTGCACGGCAGCTTAAGCGGTAAGGTGGCGCTAGAGGCCCGCTGGCGTTTGCGCTGTGGCGGGCAAAAAGTCGCTACCGAGCAGCGCACGCAAACCCAGCAGCAACAGGCCCGGGCCGGTTACAAGGCGATGGTTAACAGCCAGCAGCAATTGCTGGCCGGTTTGCGCACGGCTTTGCTTGAATCGCTGCAAGCTTGTAAGGCTAGCGCTGGGTAACTTGACTAGGGTACCTCTGAATAACTCGGTGACGCTCGGCGTCATCGAGTTACTCAGAGGTACCCTAAGCTGGCAGGTGATCCGAGTTGTCCGTGCAGACGTATCACTACTATCCGTGTATCGATGGTGATGATATGAGACGACTCTATTCAGATTTAATGCTGGCCGGCGCGCTGCCCTTTGTGTGCTGTGCCCTGGCGCTGCAATTTGGCCTGTGGGAGCTGCCCCTGCTCGGTTCCAGTCAAACTGTGCTGGCGGTTTATGGCCTGGTTATCGGCTCTTTTATGGCCGGCAGCTATTGGGGCCTATACCTGCCCCAGCCAGGCAAAACCTATCTGGCCCTGTTTAGCAATGCGATCGCCATAGTGCTGTGGCTGGCCTATTTATTGTTGCCCTTTGTGGGTCAGTTAAGCGTCTATTGCCTGGTGTTTTTATCAATGCTGCTGCTCGACAGCAAGTTGGCAGCTGGCGGCTTGATCAGCGCCCACTACTTTGCCATGCGCCGCTTGATAACCCTGTTGGTGGTCGCCAGTTTAATCCTCGCGGCCTGGGTGGCTTAGATGGAGCGGTCGGCCGAGCAGATTGCGGTTGTCGGCAGTAACGGCGCTATTGGTAATGCCCTGGTGAGCGAGGCCCTGGCTCGCTTTGCCAATGCCCAGGTTTACAGCTATTCCCGCCATACCTCGGTGGACACTCCAGCCAGGTTGGTGCACACAGTGGTTGATTTTTTGTCGGAGCAAGCATTGGCCGAAGCGGCGGCGATCAGCCAATTTGATTTGGTACTGGTGGCCACTGGCATCTTACACGAGCCTGAACTGGGCCCCGAGAAAAGCCTACGCGATTTATCCGCCCATAAATTTCGGCGCTTGTTTGAGGTCAATACTATTTTACCGGCGCTGTTGGCCAAAGCATTTATTCCCCGCTTGCGGCGCGACCGGCGTGCAGTATTTGCCGCCCTGTCGGCTCGGGTGGGCAGTATCAGCGATAACCGCCTGGGCGGCTGGTATAGCTATCGCGCCTCCAAGGCGGCCCTGAATATGGTGATAAAAACAGCGGCCCTGGAGAGCGCACGACGCAACCCCAATGGCGTGGTGGTGGGCTTACACCCAGGCACCGTGGCCAGTGATTTATCGGCGCCCTACGCGAGCAATGTGGCGGCGGATAAATTATTTAGCCCCGAACTCGCCGCCCGCCAGTTGTTTGATGTTGTCGCCGGGCTAGGCCCCGAACACAGCGGCAAGTGCATTGCCTGGGATGGCCGCGAGGTACTGCCCTGATGGCCTGTTTGCGTTTGCTCTTGGGCGACCAAGTTAATATCACTCTCAGCAGAGCCTACGGATGTGCGCTTTAGCGTCGGCCCTGCGAGGCCTTGAGTTAATTGGAGGTATTCTACAGCAATGATCAGTGTCTACTACGATGGTAAATGCGGTTTGTGCAATAAAGAAATTAATTACTACCGCCGCATCGCGCCGGCCGGTGTGTTCGCCTGGCGCGATGTCCATCAAGCCGAGGCCGAGTTAGCGGCGCTCGATATCAGTGTCGTGCAGGCGCTGGAGTTATTGCACAGCCGAGATGCCAGTGGCCGTATTCATGTGGGGGTGGATTCGTTTATTTTAATTTGGCAGCAGCTGCGCGGCTGGCGCTACTTGGCGGTGTTGGTGGGGCTGCCGTTGATCAAACCGCTTACCGATGCGGCCTACCGCTGGTTTGCCCGGCGCCGGTTTCAGCGTTTGGATCACTGTGGCTTATAAGTCGGCTCGCTCGCTGCGGGCGAGCGAGCCGGGGGCCGGGGTTTATAAACCGCCGTGGGTCAGTTTGGCGGGGTCGAGCAGGCGCAGTAATTCCTCTCGGCTTAGTTCGGTATTTTGTTCGGCTACATCCACCACCGGGCGGCCCTCTCGGTAGGCCTGTTTGGCAATTTCGGCAGCTTTTAAATAACCGATAATGGGGTTGAGTGCGGTCACCAGAATAGGGTTGCGCGACAATGCCTCTTGCAGCTTGGCCTCGTTCACCTTAAAACTGGCGATGGCTTTATCGGCCAATAGACGACTGGCGTTGCCGAGCAGTTCCAGGCTTTGCAGCAGGTTGTGGGCCACCAGCGGCAGCATTACGTTTAACTCAAAGTTACCCGATTGACCGGCTACAGTTATGGCCGCGTCGTTGCCGATCACCTGGGCGGCGACCATGGCGGTGGCCTCGGGAATCACCGGGTTAACCTTGCCGGGCATAATCGACGAGCCAGGTTGCAGCGCCTCCAGCTCAATCTCCCCCA
>JAOXRV010000245.1 GCA_025800435.1 Cellvibrionaceae bacterium
CCCTGTCTGCCAAGCCCACAGAAGGCACTCCCCGCCCCAAGGTTCTTGTTCGGAGCGACTTCAATTTAGTGCGTGTATAGAGATATAAAGATGCGAATCATATAGCTGTGCTGGGTGTGAATCCACCCCGATTAGAGAGCCTTGAAGGGGGTGGTGGGTTCTGGGGGCTTGGGAGGCATGATCAATTCGCCTGGAGCGAATTTAGGCTTGGCCGTAGGCTGAGCCCCCGGATGGGGCGAGTCCATGCCGGACGAGAGCGCCAAGGATGGCTTTATGCGTCCCCCAAAGCCTGAGCCCCACCTCAAGGCTCGGCAGCAAAGCCACCTAAGCCCTAAACAAGCCCAGATAACCCGCCCAAGCCTATGATTTTATGGTAAGATTTGGCCTTTTATGTGTCCGGGTGAAAATCCTGGCCAGAGCTGCTGTGGGGCACTGCTGTCAAGGGTGCGCGGCACGGGTCTTAAGTTATCATCCGGCCTGCTGGTTTGGGCAAAAATAAGGAAAGCTTTCGTTTATGGGCGAGCTCGCAAAAGAAGTCTTACCAATTAATATTGAAGACGAATTAAAACAGTCCTATCTCGACTATGCCATGAGTGTGATTGTCGGCCGGGCCCTGCCCGATGTCCGCGACGGCTTGAAGCCAGTACACCGGCGGGTGCTGTTCGCCATGAATGAGCTGGGCAACGACTGGAACAAGCCCTATAAAAAATCCGCCCGTGTGGTCGGTGATGTGATCGGTAAATACCACCCCCACGGCGACTCGGCGGTGTACGACACCATTGTGCGCATGGCCCAGCCTTTCTCGCTGCGCTATATGCTGGTCGACGGCCAGGGTAACTTTGGCTCCATCGACGGCGACGGCGCAGCCGCCATGCGTTATACCGAAATCCGCATGCAGAAGATGTCCCACGACCTGCTCGCCGATCTGGATAAGGAAACCGTCGACTATGTGCCCAACTACGACGACACCGAACAGATTCCCGAGGTATTGCCGACCCGAGTACCCAACCTGCTGGTTAATGGCTCCTCCGGTATCGCCGTGGGTATGGCCACCAATATCCCCCCCCACAACCTGACCGAGGTGGTCAACGGCTGTCTGGCGCTGATTGACAACCCCGAGCTGGGGGTGGACGA
>JAOXRV010000255.1 GCA_025800435.1 Cellvibrionaceae bacterium
GTCCACCTTAGCACGAGCGATGGTAGAGTTACTGCCCAAAGGGGCGCTGGTGAATCTGCCGCTAGGCACAAGCGAAGAGATGCTCTGCGGTACACTCGATCTACAGCAAGCGCTGAGTGATAAATCTGTTCGCTTTAAACCGGGTCTGCTAAGTAAAGCCGATGGCGGCCTGCTCTATATTGATGAGGTCAATTTACTCTCAGATCGTCTCGTAGATCTGCTGCTAGATGCCGCAGCCAGCGGTATTAATCATGTGGAGCGTGATGGCATCAGCCATCAGCACGCCTGCTGCTTTATGTTGGTTGGCACGATGAACCCTGATGAGGGCGAAGTGCGTGATCAGCTTAAGGACCGCTTTGGATTAAGCGTAGCGTTACAAAACGAGACCGATATCGACGCCCGCGTGCTTATCTCAGAGCGCCGCAGCCTATTTGAGCATAACCCGCACGCGCTAATTGCTCAGTTTGCTGAGGCGCAGCAGCAGGTGCGCGCGCAAATTAGCGCCGCTCAAGCCTGCCTGCCGGATATCACGTTAAACAAAACGCTGCTGCGTGATATCGCCAAACGCTGTATCGCCGCCAATGTGGATGGTATGCGTGCCGATATTGTCTGGTCCCGAGCAGCCAAAGCACACGCCGCTCTAGCAGGGCGCATAGAGGTGCAGCTAAGTGATATTGATGCTACCGAGGCCTTAGTGCTCGCACATCGGCGCAACTCACCAAACGAACCACCCGGCCCACCGCAAACTTCAAAGCGCCCACCAGATAGTAAGCGCCAAGATGCTGAGCTGCCGCCCAATAACCCCCAACAGGGTGATTGGGGCGCGATGGACGAGGTCAACCATACGCAATCGGCACAGTTGCATGGCAGCAGCGCAAAGCCAACAAACGCGGGCTTGACGTTAACCACCAACCAGATCGATTGGCCAGCAACGCTTGCCAGCTCACAAACGGCACCGGTAGAGCGTGAGCAGATAGAGCGTGTCAGCAAGTTGAACTTAGTGCTACTGGATACCTCCGGCTCGACACTCAAAGTGCAACAAGGGGCTGATGTCCTGCCCTATGCGCGGGGCTTTGTTGAGGAGCTAGCACAGAACGCCTATCTACAGCGCCAGCGCTTAACCCTTTTCGGCTTTGGTAATGATGCTGTTGAACTGTTAGCGCAGACACGCCGTCCACCGAAAAGCTGTGCATCACTCTTTGACGGCCTCAGCGCAGGCGGCGGAACACCACTGGCAAAGGCACTGG
>JAOXRV010000257.1 GCA_025800435.1 Cellvibrionaceae bacterium
CTGGAAGGGGTACGCCGTTGTGTGATTGATGCCGCTCATAAAGCCCAGGGAAAAGGCTGCGCACCGGGAATTCTGGGTGTGGCTATTGGCGGCGACCGTGCCAGTGGTTTTGCATTGAGCAAAGAGCTGCTTTTCCGCAAACTTGGCCAACGTAATAGCAGTACAGAACTTGCCGCACTCGAAGAGCAGTTGATTAACGAAATAAATCAGCTTGGTATCGGGCCAATGGGATTCGGTGGAAAAACCACCGTACTGGATGTTTTTATCGATCACATCAACCGAGTACCAGCCAGCTTTTATGTATCCATCTCATACATGTGCTGGGCCTACCGCCGTCGCGAGATTTCAATCGATTTAAGTACACTTTAAGATTGGTCAAACAAGGCTTCAATAGTAGCACTAGTGCCAGGCATCCCGACTTTTCGGGACGCCGCACGAAGTGTGAATAAGTAGTGCAGGTCGCGCCGACGACCGCACAGGCGCAGCCTGAATATAATCACACTACGTGTGGCCGCGCTTCCGAAGGTTCGAGAATAAATCGGCGATCATCGGCCTACTC
>JAOXRV010000266.1 GCA_025800435.1 Cellvibrionaceae bacterium
CCTTCGGGTGAGTGGCAATTTTAACTTTAAAGCCCAGCATTAGCTGGGCTTTTTTATTGCGTCATCAAATTGCAGCGGCGACAATAGCAGCTCAACTTCCTAGGGCTACGTTCTCTATGCAATCAGCAACGCCAGATAAACCCTCACCTTGGTATACATCCTTCCGCGTTTATCTCCACCCCCGCGCGATTACTCTGCTGTTTTTAGGTTTTTCGTCTGGCCTTCCGCTACTGCTTGTTTTTGGCACGCTGTCTTTTTGGTTACGCGAAGCCGGGGTTGAACGCAGTTTAATCACCTATTTATCTTGGGTAGGGCTGGCTTATGGTTTTAAATGGTTGTGGGCACCCTTGGTAGACCAGTTTAAATTGCCGTTATTTAGCCGTATTTTCGGTAGACGGCGCAGTTGGTTACTCTTATCTCAGCTCTGCTTAATTGGCGGTCTTGTCGGCCTCGGCTTTTCAGACCCACAACAAAACCTGCAAATGATGGCCCTGTTAGCCCTAGCCGTCGCTTTTAGTTCGGCAACACAAGATATTGTTATTGATGCCTACCGTATCGAATCTGCGGGGGAACGCTTACAAGCGGCAATGGCAGCGACTTATATGGCGGGTTATAGAATCGCCATGATCACGGCAGGTGCCGGGGCGCTGGCTATCGCCGCATGGGCCAGCCCCGATGACGCCTATTCACAACAGGCTTGGCAGATCAGTTACCTATGTATGGCGGCACTGA
>JAOXRV010000331.1 GCA_025800435.1 Cellvibrionaceae bacterium
TCCAGCGAGGCGCCGTCGGCACGGGCGTAGGCCACCACCAAATAACTGTGGTAGGCAGAGTTAATGGCAAAAATAAAGGCAAACGCCAGCAGGCCAAACAGCAGCAGCCCCTGTTGCAGCATCGGCTGCTGGGCACCGCTAAGATAAAACCCCAGGGCGATGGCAGTGGTTAGTAAGGCCAATATCGTCGCCCATAAAAATAATACAGCACCACCAGCTTGCTGCTTGATAAAGCCCGGCGCACTGCCCTGCACAAAGCCGTATAAAATAATCCAGCCGGCTAAAAAAGCGCCGATGGCGCTGTGGCTCCAGCCGAATATGCTGGCCAGGGAAATGGGCAGCGCCACCACAAACCAGACATCCCGAGCGGCAAATAAAAATAAGCGCGCTGCGGAAAGCACATTGAGTGAGCGACTATTGGAAAACAACTCAGTAAACTTGGGTTTGTTTTTACTTTTGCCCAGGCTGCCATCCAGTAAAAACACACTCAGCAACAGCGCCACCGCCAGCAATAGCATCAAACTGATGATGGTATTGGCAAAGCCAATTTGGGCAAATAAAAACGCGCCAACAAAAAAACCTGCCCCCTTTAAGGTATTTTTAGAGCCGGTCAAACGCGCCACCCATTTAAACAGCTCGGCTTCGGCCACTAGGTTTTTAATGGCGCTCTTGGCGCTCATTTTATTGAGGTCCTTGGCAATCCCCGAGAGGGCCTGGGCCACCATTACCCACAATACCGTGAGCAGCTCGGCCGGCACCAGCAGCATCCCCAAGGCAGCAAGCTGCAGCGCCAGCCCCATGTTCATGGTGCGGTTTAAGCCAAAGCGAGCGCCCAGCCAACCGCCGACCAAATTGGTGATTACCCCAAAAATTTCATAGAACAAAAACAATAGGGCTACTTCCAGGGCACTGTAACCCAGGCCGTGAAAATACAGCAGCACCAGCATACGCAGGGCACCGTCGGTGACGGTAAACGCCCAGTAGTTGGCGGTAATTAAACGGTATTGGGCCCAAGCGGCTTGCATTATCTTGCCCCAGCCCTATAAAAAACTGGCGACCAAGCGGGCCAGCTCGGCACTGCGATTGGCATAGCCCCACTCATTGTCATACCAGGCGTAGAGTTTTAGGTGGCGACCATTAATAACCCGGGTCGATAGAGCATCGAGCACACTGGAGCGCGGATCGGTACGAAAATCCACCGATACCAAAGGCCGTGCCTCGTAGCCCAAAATACCGGCCAGCTCGCCCTTGGCGGCATCGCTAAACAGTGCATTCACCTCGTCCACTGTGGTGTCGCGCTCCAGCTCAAATACACAATCGGTGAGCGAAGCATTGGCCAGGGGCACCCGCACCGCGTGGCCATCTAAACGGCCTTTAAGCTCCGGGTAAATTTCCATAATGGCCGTGGCCGAGCCAGTGGTGGTGGGGATTAAACTCAAACTTGAAGCCCGCGCCCGGCGCAGGTCTTTGTGAGGGGTATCGAGGATACTCTGGGTATTGGTAATATCGTGGATGGTGGTAAAGCTGCCGTGCACAATACCCAGCCCCGCTTGCACCACTTTAACCAGGGGCGCCAAGCAGTTGGTGGTACAAGAGGCCGCCGTCACAATGGGGTATTTGCCCGGCTCATAGCGGCTATCATTCACCCCCATCACTACGTTCAAAACTTCCGGCTCTTTAACCGGCGCCGTGACCACCACGCTTTTTACGCCCTGCTTAAGATAAGGGGCCAAAGCCTGTTGGGATTTAAACTTACCCGAGGCTTCGATCACGATATCGCAATCGCTCCAGTCGGTATCTTCCAGGGCACGGTTGTGGCTACAGCGAATGCTGCGACCGTCGATATCAATGCTGTTATCACCGGCAATGACAGCTTTGTTCCAGCGCCCGTGTACTGAATCAAAGGCCAGTAAGTGCCCCATGCACTCGGCATCGGCGGCGGGCTCGTTAATGTGACAAAATTGAAACTCGGGGTAATCCCAAGCACTGCGCAACACCAGGCGCCCCATACGTCCAAAACCGTTAATACCCACACGAATAGCCATAGCTGCCTGCCTTCTGCAATCAATAATCATCGGCAGTATATACGGTTTTCCATATATCTGTAGAGCCAAGTGGGGGCCGTCAAAAAAATTTAATATGGCTTATGGGTAGTCTTGCCAGCGCTCAACCCGCATACAATACTCGCGCGCTGTCTCAGCAGAGCGTTTACGGCGGCGCTCGATATCGGCTATTACAAACAGGGCAATCTTGGCATCCTCACGGCTGCGCTCATCACTGAGATCGGCCCTTAACTGGGCTTTTAATGTGGCAAAAGGCAGCACGCCGGGCTCGTGCAATTTATCGTAGTAAAACTGGTATTTAGCACAAAAATGACCGCTGCCGGCACCGTCACAGGCACCGAGGAGTAAGCTTAAGCCTAATAATAACAACAGCCGCCACATTGAAACACCACCCACCGAGGCCTTGTTTCAATAAAGCTTAGCAGAGGTACTTAATTGGGCAATAGCATGCCTAAAAATGGTGCCAGCAGCAGGTACAAAACTGCCCCCAATAACAATAGCAACCCCAATACCTTTAAAGGCTGGCGACGAAAGAACTGGGGCCAGGGCTCAGCCGGCCCGGCTTTGGTGGCGCGCTCTTGTTGATAATTATCCAGCAGGGTCTTGGCCCTACCCCACTGGGATTCATCGCGTAACCACAGCGCCGCCACCCCAAAGCCAAAGCGGCCGGCATCGGTTTCATAAAACTCGATTTCGGCCCCTTGCAGTAGTTGGCGTACTTCGATGGCCTCGTCCAAAGGCACTTGGTTCAGCTTAAACAGCAGCTTGGCCACAACAACTCGCTCTACTTGGCAGGCTTAGGCTTCCTGGCCGCTATCTTGCTCGACCTGGGCTTTTTTTAGGTTTTGAATAAAGGTGAGATTGTTCTTGTACACCTGGGTCACCTTATCGATACCCGAGGGGTGTAAATAGCCCTCGTTACCCGAGGTAGTATAGGTGGCGTAAATACCCGAAGCGCTCATCAGTGCCGCTGAGATAATCTCGATCTCACCGCCTTCATCTTTGAGCTTATTGGCCAGCTCAATAAACTGATTGGTATAGCGGGAGTGAATTTCACGTTTGTCGTCTGGCAACCTAGCCATATTTCGTGTCCTAAGTCTGAAAAAACAAAAATTATATCACAGTGAAGGCCTTACAAGCCTTTGAAAAACCTCAAGGTTTTGCAGTTTGACACTCAAGCTGTGTCAAGATCTGCAAGGCTTGTTCAGCGTTTGCACCGCAAAACTCTGGCTCGGGGGTAAAACCGCGGCAAAATGCCGGGTAGTCCGGCTGGCCCCAGATGCGACAGCGGCGGCTCTCTTTATCAAGGTTAGCACAAGCTTGGCCGGCCGCTTTGCCCTGGGGCATATTGGGCAGGGGCTGCTGTATTGAAGGGGCAATACAGCAGGCGCCGCAGTTAAGCCGGCACTGCACCGGGGCCTAGACCTTGGCCAGCTCTGCGCGCATGGCGGCAATGGCCTGGGCATAGTCATCTTTACCGAAGATGGCCGAGCCGGCGACAAAGGTATCGGCCCCGGCCTTGGCAATTTCATAAATATTATCGGCAGTGACACCGCCATCGATCTGCAGCCGAATACTGGCATCGCTGTTGGCTTCTAACGTATCAATCGCGGCGCGCGCCTCACGCAGTTTATCGAGGGTGTAGGGAATAAACTTTTGCCCACCAAAACCCGGGTTAACCGACATCAGCAACAGCATATCCAACTGCGGCAGTACATGGCGCACAGACTCTACTGTGGTGGCGGGGTTTAATACCAGGCCGGCCTTGCAGCCGGCTTGTTTAATAAGCTGCACCGAGCGATCCACATGGCGCGAAGCCTCTGGGTGAAAGGTAATATATTCAGCGCCGGCCTCGGCAAACATAGCAATTAAATCGTCCACCGGCTCCACCATCAGGTGCACATCGATGGGGGCGGTTATGCCGTAGTCGCGCAGGGCCTTACACACCATGGGGCCAACGGTCAGATTGGGCACATAGTGGTTATCCATCACATCAAAGTGAACAATATCGGCGCCGGCGGCCAGCACGGCATCCACCTCTTCGCCCAGGCGGGCAAAATCGGCGGCGAGAATAGAGGGCGCTAGTTTAAATGGCTTCATGGGCAACTTTTGTAACTCTTAGCTTGATCACGGTGACGCAATTGTAACGTGCCCGGGCCACTGCTGTCACAAGGGTCTATAATCAAACCATGTTAATTCTGCAGCCCAAAACTATGTTGTACCCCAAGCTATTGCTTTGCTCTTGTCTACTCTTGACCGGCGCCACTGCCTGGCCCCAATCGGAACCCAAAAAAATAGCTGAACCCAAGGCGGGTAACGGCACAACTGAAGCGGCCGAACCCATACCAGCCATTGCCAGGCCCAAGCTCGACCCCCTGATCCGAGAGCAGGATCAAATGACACGGCTGGCCAAATCCCAGCACCCAGATCAACAACTGTGGCTGGGCCAGGGAGAAGAACGCTTTTTGGCTCTCTACCGTCCAGCCCTGCAGCCGGTGGCCGAGGGCGCGGTGCTGATACTGCACGCCCGCGGCCAGCACCCCCACTGGCCCGACAGCGCCTCGGTATTGAGCCAGGCACTGGCGCAACACGGCTGGACCACCCTAGCCCTGAGCCTGCCCCAAGGCCTGGGACAAACGATACCCGAGCGGCCAAGCAGCCCAGCCGATACAAACACCGAAGCCCCAAGCGAGGCAAGCGGCGAAGCCGATGCCGGCGACAGCAGCAGCGCCAAGCAGCCGCCAGAGAAAGCCAAACAAGCCGATGGAAATACCGAGCCAAAAGCGCCGACAGCTGCCAGCGAGGACAATCCGCCCCCGGCTGAGCCACAGCAGCAGCACCGCCCCGCCCAAGACCCAGAGCCTATCGCCCAGCGCCGCCTGGGCCTGGCCTACGACTATTTGCGCCAGCAGGGGCTGCTAAATTTGGTGTTATTGGGCGAAGGTCACGGCGCTCTGCGGGCACTGGAATTTATGAATGCGCTGCCGCAGCTGCCGCCCAGCCAAGAGGGCAACCGAGTGGCCGGACCAGTGGCGGCGCTGGTGTTAATCAACCCCCAAAACCGGCGCCAGCGGGCGACGGATTTAGATTTGGCCAAACTGCTTGAAAAGCCGGACATGCCGGTTCTGGATATTTACTACGACGACAGCAGCGACGCCAAAAAACAAGCTAAACGGCGGCGCGATTACGCCCGCCGCGCCGGCTACCAACACTACCGCCAGCGCAGCTTGCCGCCGCTTCACAGCCCCCTGGCGGGCGGAGAGAATCACTTAAGTAAAACAGTGCGGGGGTTCTTAAAACGCCACGCCAAAGGCAAGGCCAAGGTATTGCCCTAAGCAATCGTACCCTAGGCCAGATCCGCGCGCAGCTGCTCAAGCCGGGCCACAGTGCCTATATCGCGCCAATCGCCCCGATACAGCTCGGCGCTGAGCTTGTCTGCGGCCACGGCCCAGCGAAACGCTTCTGCCAGTGGGAAAATAGACCGTCGTTCGGGATAGTCCGCTACCAGGGCCGGTGACAGCAGGGCGATACCGGAATAGGTATAACTGTCCTCACTGGCCCCTTGCAGTGGCTGCAGCAGGCTGTCTTCGCCCAATCTAAAATCACCGCGGGCTTTAAAGCCTGGGTTGGGCACCATCAGTAAATGGCCCAACTGCCGACCCAGCTGATGCCGTTTTAACCGGGCCAGATCAAAATCGCACCAGACATCGCCATTGACCAGCACAAAGGGCTGATCACCGAGCAGCGGCAAGGCTAAATTAATCGCGCCACCGGTTTCCAGTGGCTCTGGCTCGGGGCTGTAAACAATCTTCACCCCCAGCTGGCTACCATCGCCGAGCGCGGTCCTAATCTGCTCACCCAGGTAGGCAATATTAATAATAATCTGCTCGATACCGGCACTTTTTAAGCGCCTGAGCTGATGCTCAATTAAACTGCAGCCACCGGCTTGCAACAGTGGCTTGGGGCAGGTTTCAGTCAGCGGGCGCATGCGCTCGCCTCTGCCAGCCGCTAGAATCATTGCTTTCACTGTCGCTACTCCCGCTCCAGGTGGGCGCCGTCTTCGCCTGCGCGCTTATAATCCCGATACCAGGGCTGTTGCTGGCACAGGGGCAACAGGGTTTGTTTAAACCACTGGGCAAAGGCGCTGGTCTCGGGGTAGCGCTCGGCCACACTCAGGCAATAGCGAATAACCAGCGGCAAATCATCTAAATAAACGGCCTTGCCATCGCGCAAATACAAGCGTGCAAAGATACCCAACACCTTGATATGGCGCTGCAGTCCCATCCAATCAAACCAGCGCTGCCACTGCTCGGGCGCAAGCGTGATATTGCACTGGGCCGCCAAGCTGTGGCGATACTGCTCGACCCAGTTGGCCACTTGCCGCTCGGGCCAATACACATAGCAGTCGCGCAATAGCGAAACCAAATCGTAGCTAATGGGCCCCCACAGGGCGTCTTGAAAATCAATTAGGGCCAAACCGTCCGGGCCCAGCATAATATTGCGGCTGTGGTAATCCCGGTGCACTAGGGCCTGGGGCTGCTCCAGTGCGCTCTGCTGCAGCTGCGCAAACAGCTGATCCAGCAAGCGCTGCTCATCTTGGCCGAGCGTGTAACCCAACAATTTGGGAATAAACCACTGACGCAGCAGCTCCATTTCTTGCAGCAAGGTGGCGCCATCGTAGTCGGGCAAGCCCTCGGGCCTTGGGCCAGCTTGCAAACGCAATAACAACGTTTGGGCACTGTCATAGTAGTCATCGACATTGGTGCGGCTGAGCAGGTCAAACAAGTGCTGCTCGCCCAGGTCCTGCAGCAGTAAAAAGCCGCGCTGATAGTCCACTGCATGAATATGGGGCGCGCTGATGCGGTGCTGCTGAAAATACTGGGCCAGGGCCACAAACTCGCGGTTTTTCTCTGCACTCGGCGGGGCGTACACCCCCAGCAGAGCCTGCCCATCTATGCGCTGTGACAGCCGGTAGTAGCGGCGAAACCCCGCATCTCCACCCAGGGTCTGTAACACAGGCGGCTCGGCCAAACCCAACTGCAGCGCCAGCCACTGGGCCAGGGCCGGCTCAAAGGCCTTATCATCTAAGGGTTCATTGGGGGTTTTAGCAGATGCTGACATACAAATACGCTTGTTTGAGCCGAGTAAATAGGCCTGGACTGTACCTGTGCGCGCGCCTAAAGCCAAGGTTTATGGCCGACGCCAGCAATGGAGCAGACCAGGCAGTAGCCACAGCGCCCTATCCCAAGTAAAATCGGTGGTTTGCTGAGGGCACGCTAAGCGCCCCGGGCCAAGACCCCATTATAGATATGAAAGACCGGATTTAACTCCATGGCCAAATACCGCCAAGACCAGGCTTATATACGCTCTTCACTGGCGCGCCGTCCGCGTCGCCCCAGTTATACCCTGGCCCTGGCCATTGGCACTTTAGTAGCAGGCGTAAACAGCGGCCAAGCCCAAGAGGCCAACCCACTGTGGAACTGTGAGGCCAAAGACGGCGAATGGGCCTGTGATGCCCAACCCAACCCCCAGGTTTACCAGCGCCCCCAGCGGGCCAATCTCACCCTGGGCCGCAGCCGGGGCCCGGCCGACAGCGCCGATGCCAAAACCGTGCGCAGCTACCACCCCCTCGACTGGGTCAATGAAAAACAATTATCCCAAGAGCAGTTGGAAAAACTTAGCCCCGGCTGCTGCGGCGCCTTTGTCGAGCCCAAACGCGGCGATGATGAAGCCAGTATAGACCCTGAAAATGCCCCTTTGCGCCTCTCGGCCGACTCCACCGAAGCCCTTCAGGAGACCAGCGCTGCACTTGAGGGCAACGTCAAAATGATTCACGGTTACCGCCAGCTAGAGGCGGACCGCGCCATGGTCGACCGGGGCACCAATACCGCCGAGCTAGATGGCAATATTCGCCTGCGAGAACCCGGTATGCTGATCAAGGGCGACTCCATGGATATGGAGATGGACACCGGCCGCATCACCGTTAACAATGCCAGCTATGTGCTGCATGTGCAGGGTATTCACGGTTACGCCGAGCAGATCAGCCGCCTACCGGACAAAACCCTGGAAATGCTAGGCTCCAGTTACTCCCAGTGTGAGCCCGAAGACCCGGCCTGGTTTATCGAGGGCAAGCGCGTTCATATAGACCCTGAGACCGAGGTCGGCACCGCCCGGGATCTGGTGCTTCGGGTAAAAGGCGTGCCGGTATTTTACACCCCCTATTTACAGTTTCCGGTGGGTGATAAACGCAAATCCGGCCTGCTGTTCCCATCGATCAGCTCTGGCGATAGCGGCGGTATCGACTTGGCCGTGCCCTATTACCTAAACCTGGCCGAAAACTACGATATGACCCTGACCCCGCGCTATATTAACGACCGCGGTTTTATGCTCGAAACTGAGCTGCGCCACCTCAACCAGTACTTTGAGACCAACGCCAATGTCGCCTACCTGCCCAAAGACAAGGGCGGTAACGATAAAGACAACCGTCGCTTGGTGAACGAGGGCATTATCAGTGCCGGCCAGGCCAACCCCTATAAAGATCAAGACCGCTGGCTGATCAACTTGGATCAGCGTGGCCAGGGCGAGCGCTGGTATTCACTGATCGACTACACCCAGGCCAGTGACCGAGACTATATGCGCGATTTAGATACCGCCAGCCTGGCGGTCAACAGCATTAGTGACCTGCGCCAACTGGGCCTGATGGGTTACCGATTTGACAACTGGGATATCTCCCTGCGCGCAGAGAAATACCAAACCATCGTTAACGGTTTGGAATCGCCCTATAAGCAGCTGCCAACGCTGCGCGCCGTGGGCAATTACCAGTGGGGCGACTTCAAGCTAGACATGGTGAACGAGTACAGCCAGTACGATCACCGCGATAAAGCCTACAACCCCAATCGCATTGTCGGCGACCGAGCGCGGCTGGACTACCAGCTGAGTTGGGACAAACAGTGGAACTGGGGTTATATACGCCCCAGTATTGGCGCCCGCGCCCTGGCCTATGAGCTGGACAACGACAACCTGCTGGCTGGGGTTGAGACCAGCCCCAACGCTGCCGCCCCCATGGCCACCCTAGACAGCACTATTTACTTTGAGCGCCAGGGTAATTTATTTGGCAAAAACTACCGCCAAACCTTTGAACCGCGGCTTTTCTATTTCTACAGCGATCACGCCGATCAAAGTGAATTTTACAACCTCACCCAGGGCGGAGCAGATATCGACTTCGATACCGCCGATGCCACTAGCAGCTACAGCCAACTATTCCGCGATAGCCGCTTTATCGGCTTTGACCGCATCGACGATGCCAATCAGCTGTCGCTGGGTCTGACCTCGCGTTTTATCAATCAGCGCAGTGGCGAAGAGTGGCTGCGCCTGAGTTTGGGCCAAATATTTTACTTTGAGGATCGCCAGGTTTCCCTAACCGGCGAATTTGACCAACAGCTGCAGCAGGCCGAGGCGCTGCGCCGTGAGCTGCGCGCCAAACTCGGCAGTGTCGATATCGCCGAGCGCATTGCGGCCCGCCAAACCCTGGACCGCTTGGAGAAACAAATTGGCAACAGCTCAGAGTACGCGCTACTGGTCAATGGCAGCATCGCCCAAGATTTCCGCTACGGCCTAGATCTTAGCTGGCGCCAATACGACAACCGCCTCAACCGCGGCAACCTATACTTGCGCTATATGGACGACGACGCTCGGATTGTTAACCTGAGCTACCGTTACGCGCGCCAGTTTGGTCAACTCGACAGTAACGATTTTGATAAAGACGGTCTCATCAATGAGCTGCTCGACGATGATATTGAACAGCTTGATCTCTCTTTAATTTGGCCACTGAACGATAGCTGGAGCGCTATCGGCCGGGCCAATTATGATATGACCAACAAGCGGGAACTCGAAACCCTGGCTGGGTTCGAATACAACAATTGTTGTTACCGAATTCGTCTAGTGGGACGGCGTTGGATCGATAACTTCCTGGCTACTCAGGGCACCCTGGTAGACCAGCGGGTAGAAGAAGACATGGGTATTTTCTTCGAGATCCAATTAAAGGGATTGGGCGGCACGGGCAAACGCTTAAGCAGCCTACTTAAAGATGCAATTTTCGGCTACCAACAACGCGAAGAAATGTTTGGAAACTAATAAAATGACAAGTATTAAGAATTTACTCGCCGCTCTAAGCCTTGGCGCCGCCAGTATCGCCCAAGCCCAGTTTATGACTTTGGACAAAGTGGTTGCCATTGTCGATGAAGACGTGGTGATGGCGTCTGAGCTGCAAGACCAAATCAATATGATTGGCCAACGCCTGCGCAGTCAGATC